>JALSGY010000045.1 GCA_026982515.1 Paracoccaceae bacterium | reverse complement strand
TGGGTCCTCGACCGGCAGGGGGGCGCCGGTCTGCGGGCACTTGTAGTGGGTGGGCAGGACGGGAAGCACGGTCTTGATGACTTCGCCGGTCTCCTCGTCGATGCGTTCGGGACCGGGCACGGTCATTCCCTCGACGCACAGGTAGCCGAAGCGCGTGCGCGCCAGCGGCGGCAGGCCATAGTCCTCGGGGTCGCGGAAGAACTTGATGTAGCCCTTGGTGGCCAGCACGCCGATCCGCTCGCGGATGGTGCGGTTGGCACCGAGACCAGCCTTGCCCTCGAAGGCCTCGGCGAACTGATTGGCGGTGTAGCAGCGGCCCTCGCGCGCCTC
Organism: Paracoccaceae bacterium; assembly: GCA_026982515.1. Lineage (GTDB taxonomy): Bacteria > Pseudomonadota > Alphaproteobacteria > Rhodobacterales > Rhodobacteraceae > S012-89. The sequence continues at coordinate 5,635 of JALSGY010000045.1, read as the reverse complement.
GTCGAACAGGATCTGCAGGATGACGTCGCGCTTGCGCCGCCGCTCGGCGTCCAGTCGTTCGCCATAGTCCTGCATCACCAGCCGCTCGCTGGCCTGCACCTCGACCCATTCGCCGCCGACCTTGTCCACGTGCATCGACGGCAGGGCCGGGCCGTTGCGCAGCTCGAAGATCAGCTGGCGGGTGGTGTGGCTCTCGTCGGGGCGGAACAACAGCATCCCGGTCGAGTAGTAGCCGCGCAGGCTGCCGGCGCCCGCCAGGGCCTGGAACGGGTCCTCCTCGAACTGGCGCTTGCCGAGCTTGCGGGTGTGGTGGACGAGGATGATGCCGGCCTCCGGGTTGACGGCGTCGCGCAGGCGTTCGATACGCTGCGACAGGAAAAACAGCATCGCCGCGTTGTCGTTCTCGCCGCCCGCGTCGCCCCCGTCGAACAGGTTGCGGATGGGATCGATGGCGATGACGTCCGCTCCCGTCCCGGGCCAGGCGGCCTCGATGGCCGGGATCACCCGATGGATGCCCTCGTCGTCGAGCACCATCTTCAAGTGCGGCGTGGCCACGAAGTTCTCGCGAGCCTGGTTGAGCCGGCTCGCCGGCAACCGGATCGCCTTCACCCGCTCGCGCAGGTAGTGGTACTGGACCTCGGCCTGCAGGTAGAACACCCGCAGGGGGCGCGACGGGCGCAGACCCAGGAAGTCGCTGCCCGCGGCCATGTGCGCGAGCCATGAGAGCAGGAAGTCGCTCTTGCCCACCTTGGGCGCACCGCCGAACACCAGCAGGCCGCCGGGGGTGAGCACCCTGGGCGCGATCAGGTCTTCTGGCAGCGGCGAGTCGTCGTCGAGCAACTGGCCAAGCGTGAAGGTGGACAATCGCGGTGTCGGGGCCTTGATGATCCGCCGCTCGCCCTGGGCGATGAACGCCTTGACGTCGAAGCCCTCGGCTACGGCATCGGCCGCGTCCCACTTTTCCGGCTTGTCCGCCGGCGGCACCAGCATGGCCACGGAGGCACAGCCAGCCTGCACGCAGGCGCGGGCGGCGTTCTCCGCGTAGTCCCAGCCGGGCGGATCGCGGTCCGGCCAGATCAGGACGTCCTTGCCTTCGAGCGGCGACCAGTCGGTCTTGTCCACCGGCGCCCGTGCGCCGTTCATGGCGGTGGTGGCATTGAAGCCTTCCCGGATGAGGGCGTCGGCCGCCTTCTCGCCCTCGACCAGCACCACCTCGCGTGCCTTGGCCACTGCGGGCAGGTTATAGAGCGGGCGCGGGTTGGGCGCGCGCCAGAGCCGGGCGCGCACGTCCCAGGGCCGGTACTCCTTGCCCGTGGGCGGATCGAAGCGGTAGACGCAGGCGAGCAGCTGGCCATCCGCGTCCCGATAGTCCCACTTGGCGGTATAGGGGCCGAGATCGTCCAGATGGGGCTCTGCGCGTTTCCGGTCGGGCTTGCCCCGGGGCTGAGGCGATGGGCAGGAAGCCCGAGTGTCGCGGGAGCCAGGGATGGCGGGAGCGACCGAATGCCCCAGCCAGCGACCGATCTCCTCGGCAAGTTGCGGGAAATCCCGCTTCGCCGATAGCCCGCGGGCGGCGGCCCACAGGTCGATGGCATCGCCGCCTTCATCGGTGGCGAAGTCCTTCCACAGACCGCGATGCTCGCCGTCGAGCGTCACCACCAGGCTCTTGCCCGGCGTGCCCTGGACGTCGCCGATGAAGAACTGCCTGCCGCGGATCTTCCCTTCCGGGAACAGGTGCATCAGCGCATCTTCCAGGCGATCCAGCAGCCCGCGCCGCAGGGCCTCCGTGTCCCGTTCAGGCACGGCGTGTTGGTCCGGCGCGTCGTTGAAATCGAGCCAGATGATGTTGTCCGCCATTAAGCCTTACTCCAGCAGCGGTCCTGCCACGCGCAGCCCTTACACTCGTAGTGCGTCGGCGTGGTGGCGAGGCGCGGCAGAAGCTCGCCCGCCTCGGTGGCCTGGATGATTCGCACGGCGCGGTCTGACATGCGCTGGGCGAGTCCGCCATCGAACGGCACCCGCTCGAACCAAAGTTCCTGGGTGTCCTTGTTGATGGCGGTAAAGAGCGCGGGGTTTTGCGAGATGCCGGGAACGCTCGCCTCCATGTAGGCCTGGTAGACGGCGATCTGGGCGGCGTAGACCGGCTTGGCCTGGACCACGCCGCGCTTGACGGTCTCCCGCCAGGCACGGGCGTTCATGGTCTTGCACTCCCACAGCGCGGGATACGCGAGGCCCAGCGTCTCGGGGCCGCTGGCCAGGATGCCGTCGACATGGCCCTGAATGCGGCCACCGGCCACCGAGAAGCCGAACTGCCCGCCGTCGGCCTTTTCGGTATGGAGATCGAACCCGGCCAGCCACAGCCAACGGATCGCCAACGCTTCCAGTGAGTGCCCGACCTCGAAGATCCGCAGCACCCGGCCGGGCAGTTCGCGTCCCGGATCGACCGGGGCCTGGGCGTACTCGTACTGCAGCGCGCGCTCGCATGCGACGCCGAGGCGTGAAGCGCCCAAATAACTGCGCGGCCTCCGGGATGCATGCTCAGCGGTCAGCGCCGAGTCGACGAGTGCCGTGACCTGCTCAAAGAATTTGGGGCGTGAGTTGTAATCGAGCATGATCACCCCCCTCAGAACGGCACGTCATCGGGCGTGAGATCCCGCAGATTGTCGAAGTAGGCGGTGAGCACCACATCGACCAGTTGCAGGATCTCCTCGCGGCTGTAGTCGGCCAGCGGCCGGTCCATGCCGACGGAGGCGACGTATTCCCCGAGCTAGGGCAGCACGGCCTCCATCGCGGCCTTCTCGTTGTGGGTGGGATCAATCACGACGCCACCTCCGGCCTTCGCCCTGCGTGCATGAATGTCCTGGCAGCGCATGGAGCAGAAGCGCTTGAATTGCCGTTTGGTCCCGGCTCTGGGCGGCGACACCCAGCAAAAGCCCCGGCCTTCGCGGCCACAGATCGCGCAGAGCATTCATGCCGCCTCCTTGGCCGCTCCCGGCTTCCTGCCTCCCGCGGCACTAGCACATCCATGTGCGTCGTCATCCGCCGCGCCGAACACCCGGGCCTGGATGTCGCGCTTGTTGAACCGGAACGCCAGCAGGCAGGAAGCCTGATAGCGGGTCAGGCCAAAGTCCTGGCGGTACTCGGGAGGCAGGTAGCGCAGCTGCTGCTCGGTGGGCGGCTGGTTGAGCCAGCGGCGGGACTTGCGTGCCGTATCAATGGTCTCGTGCGTGTTGAGCCAGTCGTCGGCCTGGGCCAGGCAAACGGTACGCTCGCCGATGGCAAGCAGCCGAGTCGTAAGCCCCTTGCCGCCACCCACAGCGTGCCAACGGCCGGACAACCAGAACACCCCGGCCCAGGCGCTGAAGCCGGTGGCCATCAGTGCCGCGTCGTCCCCGAACAGATCACACCAGCGGAAGCTTGAACGCTTGAGCAGATCCACCTCGGACATCACGAAGTCGGTCAGCTCCGCCTTGGCATCACGCTCGGTGCGTTCCCACACGTGGCCACAAAGGGGGCACTCCAATGACGCCGCCGGCACCTGTGCTCCGCACTCGGGGCAGTCCTTTTTCGGCGCTTCGCCCATGAACGTCCGGCCATCCAGGTCGACGTCCTGCTCCAGGGAGCCGTGCAGCAACGTGCTGGTACCGAAGTCCAACACGATGCAGTCGGTTTTGGTGACGCCGGGATGCTCATTGGGATCGACGGTGCGCAGGCCCCGTCCCACCATCTGGATCAGGGTGGACTTGAAGGAGCTGGGCCGGAGCAACACCACGCAGGCCGTCGGTGGGTGATCCCAGCCCTCGGTGAGCACCGCGACATTGACCACCACCTGGGCCTCACCCCGGGCGAAGCGCTCCAGCACTGCCTTGCGCTCGCTTGCGGATTGGTCGCCATGCACCACGACGGTCGGGACGCCTGCGGCCTCGTAGGCCTCGGCCACGTTCCGGCCATGACGCACAGTGGAGCAGAACACCACCGTCTGGCGGTCGCCGGCCTTCTCTTTCCAGTGACGGATCACGGCCTCGGTGACCGGCGAGCGGTTCATGATGGCGTCCACCTCGGCCATGTCGAAATCGTCGGCGGTGCACTTCACGCGGGACAGCGCGTCCCGGGTCCCCACGTCGATGACGAAGGTGCGCGGCGGCACCAGATGCCCGGAGCGGATCAACTCACCCAGGGTGATCTGGTCGGCCACGTTGCTGAACACCGGCCGCAGCGCCTTGCCGTCGCCGCGGCCCGGGGTGGCGGTGACGCCGAACACACGCGCGTCGGGATTGTGTTCGCGGACGTGGTCGATGATGCGCCGATAGCTGGGTGCTGCCGCATGATGGGCCTCGTCTACCACCAGCAGGTCCAGTTTCGGCATCCGCTTGAGATGGTTTTCCCGAGCCAGCGTCTGAACCATGGCGAAGGTGGCCTGTCCGGCCCAGGACTTCTGGCGGGCGTCGAAGATCGAAGTGGTGATCTTCGGGTTGACGCGGGAGAACTTGGCCGCGTTTTGACTGGTCAGCTCGTCGCGATGGGCGAGAATGCAGGCCTTGGCATCGGTGTCGTTGATGATGCTGCCGGCCGCTGCCGAGAGCATGACGGTCTTGCCCGCGCCGGTCGGGGCCACGCCGAGCGTGTCGCCGTGCTCGTCGAGCGCGCGGAGCACGCGCTCGACAAACACCTTCTGCCGGGGTCTCAGGATCATCGCCGGCCCTCCTTACTGCGCCCAGCTGGGGCGGTTGGGCGGGGTGGCCGGCGCGGCCTGCGTCTGCTGAGGCGCAGCCGGAGCCGTCGAGGGTTGTCCCATGAGCGCGGCGTAGTCCTTGTGGTCGGGCGTGATCGCCTGCTTGACGACGTTCCTGTCCTCGCCGTTCTGGTCCTTCTCGACATCCACGCGGGCGACGAACTCGATGCCGTCCAGATCCTGGAAGCCCTGGATCCGACGCGCCTGCTGCGCCTGGGGCGAGTTGTCCCCGGGATGCACGCCGCGGGCGGAGTTGAGGATGCCCTTGATGAAGGCGCGGCCCATGTTGGCCCACTCAGGTCCCTTGGGGCTGTGGAGACCGATCAGCGACCACATCTTGCGCCGGGCGTACTTGCCCTCCAGCACCACGAACTCGCAGTTGAGATAAACCGAGCCCGTGGTCTGGCTCTGGGTGGCGTAGCCGCCAGTCCAGCCCTGGGCGGGGTCGTCGAAGCCCCCCGGGCGGATGGTCATGCGCACCTTGACCAGCGTGCCTTTGGGGATCAGGTCAAAGCCGGTCTGGTCTTCCGCGTTGTTGAAATCGAAGTAGCTCATGAGGTCACCTCTCGATTCGGTTCAGGGGTGTTGTCCGTGGGGCGGTCGAAGCGCAGGCGCTCGGAGGCGGGCCGCGCAGGGCCGGCGATCTTTTCCATGAGGCGGCCCAGATGCGGCTCCTCGATGAGGTCCAGCCGGCCGGAGCGGTCCTTGGCGGGATAGCCCCAGGGGTTCAGGGTGTGGCAGACGAAGGCGCGGTACGGCTCGGCGTCGGCCTCGCGAATCTCGGCCAGGGTGATGACCTCGTCCACGATGCCGGGCAGCTCCAGGCCGGTCTTGGAACCCTCGATCTGCAACTGGAAGACGCGGCGATTGAAGTCGTCGAGCTTCTCGTCGAGGATCCCGACG
>JALSGY010000044.1 GCA_026982515.1 Paracoccaceae bacterium | reverse complement strand
CGCCAGCGCGCGGCAGGCCATCTCGGGCCCCAGGTGCGAACCGCCGATGCCGATGTTGACCACATCGGTGAAGGGCCCGCCGCCGGGAGGGCGGATCTCGCCCGCGCGCACGCCCTCGGCAAAGGCCCGCATCCGCGCCAGGGCCTCGCGCACCCCGCCCATCACGTCCCGGCCATCCACCACCACCGGGCCGCCGTCGAGATTGCGCAGCGCCGTATGCAGAACCGGGCGCGCCTCGGTTTCGTTGATCTTCTTGCCGGAAAACATCGCCTCGCGCCGCTCGGCCAGCCCGGAGGCCTCGGCCAGTTCGATCAGCAGGGCGCGCGCCTGCGCGTCGATGCCGGTGCGCGAATAGTCGAACAGCATCCCCCCCGCGCGGATCGAGAAATCATGCGCGCGGGGGCCTTCCTCGAACAGGGAGGCGATCGGCCGGTCCGCCGTGGCGCGGGCATGCCCTTCGAGCCGCTCCCAAACCATGCTCAGGCCGCCCAGTGCACCGTGGCCCCGTTCAGCGCGGCCACGATCGGCGCCTGCAGCGGATCGCCCAGCTGCACCGCGCGCTCAAGTGCGGCGCGCTTTTCCTCGCCGGTGATCACCACATGCTTTTCCAGAGCATCCGCCAGCACCGGCCCGGTGAGCGTGATGCGCGGCTCGGGCTCGCCGGGGGGGCGCATCGCCATCACGTTGGGGGCCCGGTCGCGCAGCGCCGCCTCCAGCTGCGGATCGCCGGGAAACAGCGAGGCGGTGTGCATGTCCTCGCCCATGCCCAAGAGCAGCACCGAGATCGGCAGCAGCGGCTCGATCTGCTCGGCCAGTTCGCCGAAGGCATCCTCGGGGCTGGGCGCGCCGGTGTAAAGCGGCAGGAACTGCGCGCGGGCGGCACGCTCCACCAGCAGGTGCTCGCGGATCAGCCGGGTGTTGGAGCGGGGCGAATCCTCGGGCACCCAGCGTTCGTCCGTAAGCACGATCGTCACCCGCTCCCACTCCAGATCGGCCGCACAGAGCGAATCGAACACCGGCCCCGGGGTGGTGCCGCCGGGCACCGCCAGCAGGGCGCGTTCCGAGGTCGTCAGGAAGGTGGCCAGATCGCCCGCCAGCTTGTTGGCCAGGCTCATCGCCATCATCTCGCGATCGGCATATTCGACAAGTTTCATCAGCGTATCTCCCGCCAGCGGCGGCCATCGCGATGCATCAGCATCATTGCATCTTCCGGCCCGGCCGATCCCACATCATAGGGCTTCGGCACGTCACCCATGGCCTCCCAGCCCTCGATGATCGGGTCGGTCCAGGCCCAGGCCGCCTCCACCTCGTCGCCGCGCATGAACAGGGTCTGGTCGCCGCGGATCACATCCATGACCAGCCGTTCATACGCTTCCGGTATGTCTTCTACCTCGTCTCCGAGGGCATCGGCAAAGGTCATGTCGAGGGGAACGTCAATCAGCCGCATCCCGCCCGGCCCCGGCTCCTTGATCGTCACCCCCAGGGTGATTCCCTCGTTGGGCTGCAGGCGAATCGACAGGATGTTGCGGTGGCGGCCGGTATCCTGGCCGAAAATCGCATGCGGGGCGTCCTTGAACACCACCGCGATCTCGGAAATCCGCGCCCGCAGCTTCTTGCCGGTGCGCAGGTAGAAGGGGGTTCCTGCCCATCGCCAGTTGGAAATCTGGCATTTCAACGCGATGAAGCTTTCGGTGCGGCTTTTGGGGTTGCCCACGTCGTCGCGGTAGGAGGGCCCCTGCGCACCGCCCACGTACTGGCCGCGCACGATGTGATGGGCCTGCACCGGTTCGAGCGCCCGGATCACCTTCAGCTTCTCGTCGCGCACCGAATCGGGATTGAAGCGCGAGGGCGGCTCCATCGCGATCAGGCACAGAAGCTGCATCAGGTGGTTCTGCACCATGTCCCGCATCGCCCCGGCCTTGTCGTAATATTCGCCGCGCCCGCCCACGCCCACCGTTTCGGCCACGGTGATCTGGATGTGATCGACGAACTGGGCGTTCCACAGCGGCTCGAACAGGATGTTGGCGAAACGCACCGCCATCAGGTTCTGGACCGTCTCCTTGCCGAGGTAGTGGTCGATCCGGTAGATCTGGCTTTCCCGGAAGTGGCGCGCCAGGGTAGCATTGAGCTCTCGCGCCGTCTCCAAAGAGCGCCCGAAGGGCTTTTCCACCACGATCCGGCTGCGCTCGTCGGCAATGGCGAACTGATGCAGCCGCTCGGCCAGCGCCCCGAACAGCCCCGGGGCCACGGAAAAGTAGAAGGCATGCACCAGGCCGGGGCGGATCATCGCCGCCAGCTCCTTCCAGCCGGCCTCGCCGGTGGCGTCGATCGGCAGGTAGTGCACCCGTTCCAGGAAGGCCGAGATCCCGTCCGAGCGGCGCACGTCCTCGCTGGCGAACTCGGCGATCGCCTCGCGCACGATCCGGCGGTATTCGGCATCGTCGTGCCTGGCCCGCGCGGCGCCGATGATCCGGGCCTCGGGCGGCATCTGCCCGGCAATGAAGCGGCGAAACAGCCCCGGCAGGATCTTGCGCCGCGCCAGATCGCCGGTGGCCCCGAAGATCACCAGATCGAAGGGTTCCACTGGTATGACACGAGAAACCATGGCCGTTTCACTCCGCTTTCCGGGCGCCGTTAGCGCTAACGCCGGCCTCTTACCGCCCCTATGAAGGAAAGTCTAGCACGCACAGGTGGCTTCACAACCGTGTCAGAAAAATCTATTCGAGATTTCAATGCGAATGGTCCATCCTGAAAGGGACGGCCAGGGCAAGCAGGCGGGAGAGCAATGAAACACCAGCAGATCGAGGCGCCGGCATCGGCACCGGCCAAGTTCCGTGACCGCCGAGTCACCGCCGACGGGCAGCCGCGCGCCTCGGTGCGGCTGAGCGATCCGCAGACCCTGTGGTTCAACACCGGCACGCTGTGCAACATCACCTGCCGGAACTGCTATATCGAATCCTCGCCCACCAATGACCGGCTGGTCTACATCACCGAGGCCGAGGTGCGCGATTTCCTCGCCCAGATCCCCGAACGCGGCTGGCCGGTGCGCGAGATCGGTTTCACCGGCGGCGAGCCCTTCATGAACCCCGAGATCATCGCCATGAGCCGGGCCGCCCTGGAGGCGGGATTCGAGGTGCTGATCCTGACCAACGCCATGCGCCCGATGATGCGCCCGGAAATGCGCGCCGGGCTGCTGGGGCTGCTGGCCGATTTCGGCCCCCGCCTGACCCTGCGCGTCTCGGTCGACCACTGGAGCGCCCCGCTGCACGACCTCGAGCGCGGCGAGGGCGCCTTCGACAGGACGCTCGAGGGCATGTTCTGGCTGCGCGACCACGGCTTTCGCATGGCGGTGGCCGGGCGCACCGTCTGGGGCGAAACCGAGGAACAGGCCCGCCAGGGCTATGCCGATCTTTTCGCCCGCCACGGCTTTGACATCGACGCCCACGATCCGGGCCGGACGGTGCTGTTTCCCGAGATGGACGAAAACGCCGACGTGCCCGAGATCACCACTGCCTGCTGGGGTATCCTGGGCAAGTCGCCCTCCGAGGTGATGTGCGCCTCCTCGCGCATGGTGGTGCGGCGCAAGGGGGCGGAAAGGCCGGTGGTGCTGGCCTGCACCCTGCTGCCCTATTCGCCGGAGTTCGAACTGGGCGAAAGCCTGGCCGAGGCCGAGGGGGAAGTCTTCCTCAACCACCCCCATTGCGCCAAGTTCTGTGTCCTCGGCGGCGCCAGCTGCTCGGCCTGAAGGCAGCGCATCCGGCACCCCGGGCTCCGGCCGGGGGCGAAACCCCAAAGCGGCCTGCCGCGCCGGATATCTGGTGACAGAAGAAGGAGGGGCGGAGCAGGAAGATGCGGTCAGGCGCCGGATTTTTCCTCAAGCTCGAGCCATTCCTCCTCGGCCGCCGAAAGCGCCTTCTGGCGATCGGCCAGGGCCCGGGTGGCCCGGTGAAACTTCTCCGGATCGCGGCTGTAAAGTTGGGGATCCGAAAGCAGGGACGAAAGCTTTTCCACCTCCGCCTCCAGCTTCTCGATCAGGGCGGGAAGCTCAGCCAGGCGGTGGCGCTCGGTGAAGGTGAGGCCGCCCCCGGCCGACCTTGTGCGCCTGGCCCGCTCGCGCACCGCCTTTTCCGCGCGCTTTTTCGGCTCCGACACCGGGGGGGCGCTGGCGCCCCCGTGCGCCTGCCAGTCCGACCAGCCGCCGGCATGGACGATGGCCCGCCCATCGCCCGCCATGGCCACGGTCATGGTGGCGATGCGGTCGATGAAATCGCGATCGTGCGAGACCAGCAGCACGGTGCCGTCGTAATCGGCCAGCACCTCCTGCAGCAGGTCGAGGGTTTCGATGTCGAGGTCATTGGTCGGCTCGTCGAGCACCAGCAGGTTGCTCTGGCGCGCCATCAGCCGGGCCAGCAGCAGCCGCGCCTTCTCGCCGCCTGAAAGCGCGCGCACCGGGGCGCGGGCCTGGTCCTCGGTAAAGAGGAAATCCTTGAGGTAGCCCACCACGTGGCGCGGGGTGCCGCGCACCATCACCTGATCGGACTTTCCCGAAATGCCGATCTCCGGATCGCCGGCAAGATTTTCCCACAGGGTCTGATCGGGGTTCAGGGCACTGCGGTTCTGATCGAAGACGGCAATTTCCAGGTTGGTGCCCAGCTTCACGCTGCCCGTATCAGGGGCCAGACGGCTGATGAGGATGTTGACCAGCGTCGTCTTGCCCGCCCCGTTGGGGCCCACGAAGGCCACGCGATCGCCGCGCGCCACGACAAGCGAGAAATCGCGCACGATCTGCCGCTCCCCGAAGGCTTTCGAAATGTTGCGCGCCTCGATCACCTTGCGGCCGGACTTGCCGCCCGCCTCGAAGGCCAGCCCGGCCGCACCCTGGCGGCGGATCATGGCGGCACGCTCGGCGCGCAGGGCGGCCAGCGCGCGCAGCCTGCCCTGGTTGCGCTTGCGCCGGGCCGAGATGCCCTCCACCGCCCAGCGGGCCTCGGCCCGGATGCGGCGCTCCAGCTTGTGGCGGGCCTCGTCCTCCTCGGCCCAGACCTTGTCGCGCCAGGCCTCGAAATCGGCGAACCCGCTCTCGCGCCGGAGGGCCCGGCCGCGGTCGAGCCACAGGGTGGCGCGGGTCAGCGCGCGCAGGAAGGCGCGGTCGTGGCTGATCAGCACGAAGGCGGCACGGGTCCGGCTCAGCTGTTCTTCCAGCCAGGTGATCGCCTCGATGTCGAGGTGGTTGGTGGGCTCGTCCAGCAGCATCACCCCGGGGGCCTCGGCCAGCAGCCGGGCCAGGGCCGCGCGCCGGCGCTCGCCGCCCGAGGCAGTGGCCACGGGAGCAGCCGGATCGAACTTCAGCCCCTCGGCAGCCATCTCCACCCGGTAGGCCTCGGACGGGCCGAGGCCGGAGGCCGCGAAGTCGCCCAGTGTGGCAAAGCCGCTCATCTGGGGGTGCTGCTCCATGTAGCCCACATGCACGCCGGGAGGAACCACCCGGGTGCCGGTGTCGGGTTCCACCAGCCCGGCCATGATCTTCATGAGCGTCGACTTGCCGGAGCCGTTACGCCCCACCAGCGCGATCCTGTCGCCGGGCTGGACCACCAGATCGAGGCCGGAAAACAGCGGATCGCCCCCGAAGGTCAGCGAGATGTCGGAAAGCTGCAGAAGCGGAGCGCGTGCCATGGCCTGCGGGCTACCTGCGGCGGGCCGGGGCGTCAATGCCCCTTGCGAGGGTTGCGGCTGGACACGCCGCGGCAGGCCTCCGGCGGGGATATTTCCACGGCATCGAAGGATTGAACGGCAGCGGACGGGGGCTCAGCCGGCGATGGCACGCAGGACACGCACCCGGGAGGGAGGGATGGCGCGCACCTCCAGCCCGGTGAACACGTGCACGGTGCCCAGCGCGCGGTCGATCACCGCGTGGTCGCTCACCCAGCCGCCCATCGCCAGATAGCTGCGCAGAAGCGGCGGCATGGCCTTG
>JALSGY010000043.1 GCA_026982515.1 Paracoccaceae bacterium | reverse complement strand
GGAGTTCGTCACCATCTACCTCGGGCCGACGCTGGTGATGATCGGCTGGTGGTGGGTGGTGCGCAAGCTGGTGCGCATCGGCCGCAGCCAGCGCATCACCTCCATCGCCGACCTGATCTCCTCGCGTTACGGCAAGTCCAACCTGCTGGGGGTGATCGTCACCCTGATGGCGGTGATCGGCACCACCCCCTACATCGCGCTGCAGCTGCAGTCCGTCACCGTGTCCTTCGCGGTTTTCGCCAGCCAGACGCCGCAGGGATGGGGGGCACCTGACCTGCGCTCCACCGCGCTGTGGGTGGCGGCGGGGCTGGCACTGTTCACCATCCTGTTCGGCACCCGCAACCTTGACGCCAACGAGCGCCACCACGGGGTGGTGACGGCGATCGCGCTGGAGGCGATCGTCAAGCTGGTGGCGCTGCTGGCGGTGGGGGTGTTCGTGGTCTGGGGGGTGGCGCAGGGGCCGGCCGACATCCTGGCCCGCATCGACGCCTCGCCCATCGCCACCTGGGAGATCGACGGCGGGCGCTGGGTGACGCTGCTGTTCCTGGCCGGCGCCGCCTTCCTGACCCTGCCGCGGATGTTCCAGGTGCTGGTGGTGGAAAACTCCGACGAGCGCCACCTGACCACCGCCAGCTGGGCCTTTCCGCTTTACATCTTTCTGATCAGCCTCTTCGTGGTGCCGATCGCGGTGGTCGGCCTGGCGCAGTTGCCCGAGGGCTCCAACCCGGACCTGTTCGTCCTCACCATCCCGCTGAGCTTCGACGCCGAGGCGCTGGCCATGCTGACTTTCCTCGGCGGGTTTTCCTCGGCCACCTCGATGGTGATCGTGGCGGCCATTGCGCTCTCGACCATGGTCTCCAACCATATCGTGATGCCGATCTGGCTGTCGGCCCGGCAGGGCGGGGCCTCCATGTCGGGGGACGTGCGCACCGTGGTGCTGCGCGCGCGGCGGATTTCCATCGGCGCGATCCTGGCGCTGGGGTATCTCTACTACGTGTTTTCCGGCGGCGGCGCGGCGCTGGCGGCGATCGGGCTGATCGCCTTCGCCGGGGTGGCGCAGGTGCTGCCGGCGCTGCTGGGCGGCATCTTCTGGCGCGGCGCCACCCGGGTGGGGGCGATCGCCGGGCTGGTTCTGGGGTTTTCGGTCTGGGCCTATACCATGTTCCTGCCTTCCTTCGGGGAAAGCGCGCTGATGTCGGCGCAGATGCTGGCCGAGGGCCCCTGGGGCATTGGCTGGCTGCGGCCGCAGGCGTTGTTCGGAATCACCGGGCTCGATCCGCTGGTGCATGCGGTGTTCTGGTCCATGGCACTGAACACCGGCGCCTTCGTGCTGGGCTCGCTCATGAGCTTCCCCGATCCGCTCGAGCGGCTGCAGGGCGCGCAGTTCGTCAACGTGTTCGAGCATTCAGGCGGCGCGCGCGGCTGGTCCGGCGGGGCGGCCGAGGCCGAGGACCTGCTGGTGATGGCCCAGCGTATCCTCGGCCCCGAAGAGGCTCAGGCGCTGTTTCAGGCCGAAAGCCGGGCCCAGGGGCGCGAGGGCTACCTGCCCGATGTCACCCCCGATTTCATCGAGCGGCTGGAGCGCGAGCTCACCGGCTCGGTGGGGGCGGCCACGGCCCATGCGATGCTGGGGCAGATCATCGGCGGCTCGTCCGTTTCGGTCGAGGATCTGATGGCGGTGGCAGACGAGACCGCCCAGATGCTGGAATATTCCAGCCAGCTGGAGGCCAAGTCCAAGGAGCTGGAGCGCACCGCCCGCCAGCTGCGCGACGCCAACGAGAAGCTCACCGAACTGTCGGTGCAGAAGGACGCCTTCCTCAGTCAGATCAGCCACGAGCTGCGCACCCCGATGACCTCGATCCGGGCGTTCTCGGAAATCCTCATGGACGGCAAGGACATGAGCCCCGCCGAGCAGCGGCGCTACTCCTCGATCATCCACGATGAGACGATCCGTCTCACGAGGCTGCTTGACGATCTGCTGGATCTCAGCGTGCTGGAAAACGGGCAGGTGACGTTGAACTACCAGCCCTCCAACCTGCACGATCTGCTGGAGCGGGCGGTTACCGCCACGGCTTCGGCCGAGACGGGGCGCGCGATCCGCATCATCCGCGACGAGGCGGCCGAGAACATTCCCCTGCACACCGATCCCGACCGCCTGCGGCAGGTGTTCATCAATCTCATTTCCAACGCCCGCAAGTACTGCGATGCGCCCGATCCCGAGCTGCGCATCTCGGTGCGCCGGCGTGGCGGCGAGCTGCGGGTGGATTTCATCGATAACGGCAGCGGCATCCCGAAGCGCAGCCAGGGGGTGATCTTCGAGAAATTCTCTCGCCTGTCGGATCAGGCCGCGGCCGGCGGGGCCGGGCTGGGGTTGGCGATCTGCCGCGAGATCATGGCCAACCTCGGCGGCCAGGTGAGCTACCTGCCGGGGCAGGGCGGCGCGGCCTTCCGGGTGATCCTGCCCTTGTCGCGCCGCCAGTCGCAGGCAGCGGAATAGGCCGGGAAGGGCCGTAAAAGGGCGGCGCTTTCAACGATTTGGTAACCGTGATGTCCGAGTTTGGCGCCAGCGCAAGGACAACGGGGTCGCATGACGGACAACCTCACCCAGGGCGTTCTGAAACGGAAGATCGAGCTGGCGGGCGAAGGCCCCGATCCCGGCGTGCAGATCTGTTGCAAGCTCTACCGTCTGGCACTGGCCCGCGCGGCGCATGATGGCGCGGGGCTGCTGGCCAGGGTCACGGGGTTTTCCCCCGATCGGGCCACGCTTGACGATCTGGCGGCGGCGCATGACGGCCGGCAGCTGGTGTTCCTGACCGAAGGGGGCGGCGGGGCGCTGGGGCTGGCGGTGCTCGACGGGCAGTTCCTGGCCGCGCTGCTCGAACAGCTGACGACCGGGCGGGTGGTGTCCGCCCCCGCGCCCGAGCGCAGCCCGACCCCGACCGATGCCGCGGTGGCCGCCGATTTCCTGCAGCGGCTGTTTGCCGGGCTGGGCGATGCCGCGGCCACCGGTCTGGCCGCCTCGCCCGCCAGCTTCCGCCCGGCCGCGCCGCTGAAGGACGGGCCGGCGGTTCTGCTGGCGCTCGAGGACCGGCCCTACCGGCGCATCGCCCTGACCGCCGAACTGGGCGGCGGAGCCAAGACGGGGCAGGTGCATCTGGTGTTTCCCGAACACGCGCAGGAAGGCGCGGATGCCGCGGCGCGGGCCCGCACCTGGGCGCAGGGGCTGCGCGCGAATGTCTGCGCCGCCAGCGTGACGCTGGAGGCGGTTCTGCACCGGCTTTCCGTACCGCTGGAACAGGCGCAGGCGCTGACAGTGGGCAGCGAGCTGAAGATCCCGCGCGATTCCCTCGGCGCGGTGGTGCTGGAGGGCGCCGGCGGGGCAAGGGTGGGGCTGGCCCGGCTGGGCAAGTGCTCGGGCTTTCGGGCGGTGCGCCTGCTGGCTCCGGCAACATCCGGCCCGCCTGGCCCGGCGCCGGGACACGATGCCACGAGTGCCGGATCCTGAAACCCCCGCCGGGGCTTGACCTGAATCAAGGCCGCTTGCCGGGCGACGTCTGATACTGCTTCAAACACCGGAGGTTTGACATGACATCGATCGACGTGCGTCGACGTCAGTTGACGGAGCGCCTGGCCGAACTGAACGAGCGGATGCAGCTGATCGACGAAGAGCTGGATGCGCACAACTCCCGCGACTGGGAGGAACTCGCCACCGAGCGCGAGACCGACGAGGTTCTGGAAGGCATGGGCCTGTCGGCTCAGGAGGAGGTGAAGGCGATCCAGGCCGCGCTTGAGCGGATGGACGCCGGAGAATACGGTTACTGCGTGAAATGCGGCGACGAGATTTCACAGGAGCGGCTTGACCTGCTGCCCTATACGCCGTTCTGCCAGAAATGCGCGGCCGAGGTGGCGCGTCAGCGCTGACGGGCAGGCGCCCCGGCATGGAGGAGAACATGCCAACCAGAAGAGAACTGGAGGAGATCGACCGGATCGTCGACGAGGTGGTGAGCGACCGCGAAAAGGCGGAGAAGCTCAAGGAAGAGCTGCACCGCAACCTCTGGGACGAGCCCGGGGCCGAAGCGGAGGAAGCGGGCGAGGTAGGCGAAGAGGAGGACGACGCCGATCTGTGGGACAACGTGCCGGTCTGAGAGCGCGTTGGCGGTCCGACCGGGGCAGCCCGGGGGCGCCGCCCCCGGGCCCCCGGAGTATTTCCGGACAGAAGAAGAAGGAGGTGGCTACACCTTTTCCTGCGTGTAGCGCTTCAGTTCGGCGCGGGCCACCTGTCGGCGGTGCACCGCGTCGGGGCCGTCGGCCAGGCGCAGGGTGCGCAGCGCCGTCCATTGCGCGGCCAGCGGGGTGTCCTGGCTGATGCCTTCGGCGCCGAACATCTGCACTGCCATGTCGGTGACCTTCAGCGCCACTGCCGGGGCTACCACCTTGATCTGGTGGATCCACGGCGCGGCGGCGCGGGCGTCGCCCCTGTCCATCATCCAGGCGGCCTTGAGGCACAGCAGCCGGGCCTGCTCGATCTCCATCCGCGCCTCGGCGATATGGTCGTAATTGGCCCCCAGCCGGGCCAGCGGCTTGCCGAAGGCTTCGCGCTCCAGCGAGCGGCGGCACATCATCTCGAGCGCCTTCTCGGCCTGGCCGATGGCGCGCATGCAGTGGTGGATGCGCCCCGGCCCCAGCCGCCCCTGGGCGATCTCGAAGCCGCGCCCCTCTCCCAGCAGCAGGTTTCCGGCCGGCACGCGCACATCCGAAAAACGGATGTGCATGTGGCCGTGGGGGGCGTCGTCATGGCCATAGACCTCCATCGCGCGAAGTTTCTCGATGCCGGGGGTGTCGGCGGGCACCACGATCATCGAATGGCGCCGGTGCTTCGGCATCTCGTCGCTGCCGGTACGCACCATCACGATGTAGACCGCGCAGCGCGGATCGCCCGCCCCGGTGGCCCACCATTTTTCGCCGTTGAGCACGTAGTGGTCGCCCTCTCGCACGCAGGACATGGCGATGTTGGTGGCATCCGAAGAGGCGACATCAGGCTCGGTCATCAGGTAGGCCGAGCGGATGCGCCCCTCCAGCAGCGGCTCCAGCCATCGCTGCTTGAGTTCCTCGGAGCCGTAGCGCTCGAACACCTCCATGTTGCCGGTATCGGGGGCGTTGCAGTTGAAGACCTCCGGCGCGAGGTGGCTCTTGCCCATTTCCTCGGCCAGGTAGGCGTATTCGACGGTGGTCAGGCCGGGGCCGCGGCCGGAATCGGTGAGGAAGAAGTTCCACAGCCCCCGCTCGCGGGCCTTTGCCTTCAGCCCTTCGAGAATCTCGCTCTGGCGGGGGGTGAACTGCCAGCGGTCGCCCACGTTCACCTCGGCGAGGAATTCCTCGTCGAGGGGGGCGATTTCCTCGCGGATCATGGTGGCGACGGCTTCGTGGATCGGGCGCAGCCGGTCCGTCATGCCAAGGCACATGTTGCTCATCTCGGGGCTCCTTTCGGGGGCACCGAAGCAGGCTGTGGGGGAAGTGTCAATGAGGCGGGGTCAGCTCAGCAGGATGCCCACCACCACCATTCCCAGCCCGATGCCGGAAAGGGCCAGCGCGCCCATGTTCATGGCCACCAGCCGTTGCAGGCGTGCGGCCATGGCCTGCTTGTCGAGCCCCGCGCGCCGCGCCCGGGCGGCGGCCACGATGCACCAGATCAGGCCCAGCACGCCCAGCAGCGAAATCACAGCCCCGGTCCAGATCATCCATTCCATCGCCCATCTCCCGTTTCCAGCCCATGCACGCGCCCCGCGCCTATCATTTTCGTCCGGCCGGGCGCAAGCGAGGATCGGCTTGCCATGACCGGGCCGGGCGGTTAGTCAACGGCGAAATCCGATAACCGCGGGGCGCAGACATGAGCGAGACCAGCAGCGACACTTCCTACCGGGTGACGGCCGACGAGTTGCGCCAGTTCATCGAGCGCTACGAGCGCCTCGAGGCCGAGAAGAAGGACATT
>JALSGY010000042.1 GCA_026982515.1 Paracoccaceae bacterium | reverse complement strand
AGTGACGGCAGAGAACGTGGCCGCCGAATACGGCATCAGCCGGCAGGAACAGGATGCCTTTGCGCTGCAAAGCCAGGAGCGTGCCGCCCGCGCCATCGCCGAGGGCCGTTTTGCCGATCAGATCGTTCCGGTGGAGGTGAAGAAGCGCCGTGAGGTGGTGGTTTTCGACACGGACGAACATCCCAAGGAAACCTCGGCCGAGGCGCTTGCCGGGTTGCGGCCGGTGTTCCTCAAGGGCGGCACGGTGACGGCGGGCAATGCCAGCGGCATCAATGACGGCGCCGCGGCGCTGGTGCTGGCCCGGGCCGAGGCGGCCGAGACGGCAGGCTTGAAGCCGCGGGCCAGGGTGCTGGGCTATGCCCATGCCGGTGTGCGCCCCGAGGTGATGGGCATCGGCCCCGTTCCGGCGGTGCGCAACCTGCTGGAACGCACCGGCATGAAGGTTGAGGATTTCGATGTCATCGAATCGAACGAGGCCTTTGCCGCCCAGGCGCTGGCGGTGAACAAGGCGCTGGGCCTCGACCCTGCGAAGGTGAACCCCAACGGTGGGGCGATTGCCCTTGGCCATCCGGTTGGCGCCACCGGGGCGATCCTTGTCGTCAAGGCGCTGCATGAGCTGGAGCGCACCGGCACCGACAAGGCGCTGATCACCATGTGCATCGGCGGCGGGCAGGGGATCGCACTGGCCATAGAGCGGATCTGAGAACAAGGATAGTCTCTGAACAAGGGCAATTGCCGGCTTTCGCCTTGTGGGGCCGGTTAAGCCCTTGTTCACCCTGCTCCGTCTAATTTTCCGATAGAGAGCGTGACGGAGTTTCGGAAATGAGCCTTGCGGAAGAACTCGCGCAGGAGCGGCGCGCGCGGCTTGCGGCCGAGCGCCTGCTGGAGTTGAAGCAGGCGGAATTGTCCGCCGCCAACGAAAAGCTTGCCCGCCATGCCTGGAGTCTGTCGGAGCAGATCATCGAGCAGCGCGAGGAGGTGGCGGTTGTCCGCACCCGCGCCGAAGAGCTGCAGGGCGAAAACAGGCGCGTGCGCCATGATCTGGAAAGGGCGAGCGCCGCGGCCGAAGTGGCAGAGCGGCGGCTGTGGGATTCGCTGGAAACCATACGCGACGGATTCGCCGTGTTCGACCGCAATGATGCGATGGTGGCGGCAAATTCTTCATACCTGTCGATCTTCGACGGGATGGAATGTGTGGCCCCCGGCATCCGTTATCCCGAGATAGTGCAGATCCTGGTCGAGGAAGGGATCGTCGATACCGAAGGCATGAGCCCCGGGGAGTGGGTATGCTCCATGCTGGAGCGCTGGCGCAGCGAAACACTGGAACCGCGGGTGATGAAACTGTGGAACGGGCAGTTCATCAGGCTGGTGGATCGCAGGTCCGCCAACGGCGATACGGTTTCGCTGGGGCTGAACATCACCGAATCGGTGCTGCGCGAGGAAGAGCTGAGGGAGGCCAGGCTGAAGGCGGAGGCAGCCAACCGGGCGAAATCCTCTTTTCTGGCCCGCATGAGCCATGAGTTGCGCACCCCCATGAACGGCATTCTCGGCATGGCCGATCTGCTGGCGGAAACCGATCTTTCCGAGGAACAGCGACTGTTTCTAGACACGATCCGCTCTTCCAGCGAGGCTCTGCTGGTGCTGATCAACGATGTGCTGGATTTCTCCAAGATGGAGGCCGGGAAGTTCAGCCTGCGCACCGAGAGGTTCGATCTGGAGGCCTGCATCCACGAGGTCCTGGCCCAGTTCCAGTCTGCCGTGAAGGACAGCGGGGTGGAGCTGATCATCGATTACGATCTGTTCCTGCCCACCGTCTTTGAGGGGGATGCGGGGCGCATACGGCAGATCCTGACCAACCTGGTCGGCAATGCGGTGAAATTCACCAGCGCCGGCCATGTGATGGTGCGGGTGGTCGGCCTGCCGCAGGAGGCGGGCCGATACCGCCTGCACGTCACGGTGGAGGATACGGGTATCGGGGTGCCCGAAGGCATGGCCGAGCATATCTTCGGCGAGTTCAACCAGGTCGAGGACGAGACGGACCGCAAGTATGAGGGCACCGGTCTGGGCCTGGCGATCACCCGCCAGCTGGTGGAGCTGATGGGCGGCGAGGTCTGGGTGGAATCAGAGGAGGGCGCAGGCGCCTGTTTCGGTTTTCACGTCTCCCTGCCTGCCCCGGAAGAGGAACGCAGCCCCGCCATGGCCCTGCCGGGCTGGGCGCGACGGGTGATCGTTGTCAGCTCGCCGGCGCTTTCGGCCGATGTGCTGGCCCGGCAGATGTCGGCGATGGGGATGGAGGTGGTCTCGATGAAGGCCGAGGAGGTGGGCCCGGCCCGGGCTTCGGCGCAGAGCGACATTATCCTGATCGATCAGAATACCCCGCCGGGCAGCGGGCTGGCAGCCTTGCGGGCGATTCGCGAAACCGGGGTGGATTGCCATGTGTTTCTGCTCTATTCCGGCCCGCCGCCCAAGTTGCGAGAGGAGGACGGCCCGGTAACCGCACTCAAGAAACCCACCTCGCGCAGGGCGCTTCTGGCGGCTCTGAGTCGGGCGGAGGCCTCGGGCCGGGCAGGGGCCGCGGGGCCGGAGGACGGCCGGGCGGGGGCGCGCCGGCGGATGCGTGTGCTGGCCGCAGAGGACAACCAGACGAACCGGCTGGTGTTCTCGAAACTTCTCGACAAGCTGAATATCGATCTGGAGCTGGCGGAAAACGGCCATGAGGCGGTGGAGAAATGGCGCAGCTTCCGGCCCGATATCGTGTTCATGGACATCTCCATGCCCGGTATGGACGGCAAGGAGGCCACGCGGCTGATCCGCGAGGCCGAGGTGGGCCGGGGGCATACGCCGATCGTGGCGATGACGGCCCATGCCATGGCGGGCGACGAGGAGGAGACCCTTGCCGCCGGGCTTGACCACTACCTGACGAAACCGTTGCGCCGCGAGGCCATTCTGGCCCTGATCCGGGACGCCGTGCCGGACGGGGTGGAACCGGTTGTTGCCGACGCCGGACAGCAGAGGGAGCCGGAACAGCCGCTGAATGTGGGACAGGGGTAGGGAAGGGGGTTGACCCACGAACACCCGCAGGCCCGCGTCAGGCCTCGCGGAGCACCTGAAGGAAGGCGTCGCCAAAGCGCTGCGCACGGCGTTCGCCCAGAAGCCGCGCAAGCGCGCCGATATCGCCGGGGCGCTGGGCGGCCACCCGGGCGAGCAGCGGCGCGGGGCAGGACATGGGCTTTTCGGTGCCCGTGACGCCGCGGGCCAGGCGGGCCTGGGCCTCGAGCAGCCGGTCGTAAAGCGCGCCCTCCGCCCGCCCGGCCAGCTTGCGGCGCGAGGGGTGCATCGGCTGTGGCGCCTCGCCGCAGATCACCTCGAGGAAGGCGCGGCCGTAGCGCTCCAGCTTCTTGGCGCCGACGCCGTTGATCTGCGCCATCTCGTCCAGCGTCGTGGGGCGCCTTTCGGCCATTTCGATCAGGGTGCGGTCGGGGAAGACCACATAGGCCGGCACGCGGGCGGCCTCGGCCAGTTCCTTGCGGCGGGCCTTGAGGGCGGCCATGAGCGGCGCGTCCTCCTCCGAGATGAGGGCGCGCGGGGCGCTGCGGCGGGGAGCGGCGGCGGTATCCTTGCGCAGCATCACCGCCTGCTGCCCACGCAGCACCGGGCGCGCGGCCTCGGTCATGCGCAGCGCGCCGTGGCGGGCCGGATCCGGGCGGATCAGGTCAAGCCCCATCATCTGCCGGAAGATCGCCTGCCAGGCGCGGCGGTCATGCTCCCGCCCGACGCCGAAGGTGGGCAGGGCCTCGTGGCCGCGCTGGCGGATCCTGTCGGTTTCGTTTCCGGTGAGGATATCGATCAGATGCCCGGCGCCGAAATTTTCTCCGGTGCGCAGGATGGCCGAGAGCGCCTTGCGCACGGCTTCGGTGGCGTCGAACACCTCGGGCGGATTGGCGCAGGTATCGCAGTGGCCGCACGGCCCGGAGGTTTCGCCGAAATAGGCCAGCAGCTTCTGCCGCCGGCAGCCCTGGGCCTCGGCCAGCCCGAGCAGGGCGTTGAGGCGGGCGTGGTCAGCGGCGCGGCGTTCCGGCGGGGCGGGGCTTTCATCGATCTGGGCGCGACGAAAGCGGATATCGTCGGCCCCGAACAGGGTGAGCGTATCGGCCGGAGCGCCATCGCGCCCGGCGCGGCCGATCTCCTGGTAATAGGCTTCGATGGACTTGGGCAGGTCGGCATGGGCGACCCAGCGGATATCGGGCTTGTCCACCCCCATGCCGAAGGCCACCGTGGCCACCACGATCAGCCCGTCCTCGATCTGGAAACGTGCCTCGACATCGCGGCGCGCTCCGGCTTCCATGCCGCCATGGTAGTGGCAGGCGGTGTGACCGGCCTCGCGCAGGGCGGCGGCCAGGGTTTCCGTCTTGGCGCGGGTGGCGCAGTAGACGATGCCGGGCTGGCCGCGGCGGGCGGCGGCGAACTCCAGCACCTGACGGCGCGGGCCGTTCTTGGCGGCGAAGGCGAGGTGGATGTTGGGCCGGTCGAAGCCGCGCAGAAAGACCTGCGGGGGCTCGCCATCGAACAGGCGGGCGATGATTTCGCTGCGCGTTTCCTCGTCGGCGGTAGCGGTGAAGGCGGCCAGCGGCACGTTCAGCGCCCGGCGCAGGGCCCCGATGCGCAGATAGTCGGGGCGGAAATCATGCCCCCACTGCGAGACGCAATGGGCCTCGTCCACCGCGACCAGCGAGGTGCCGATGCGGCGCAGCAAGGAGATGGTGCCGGTGGCGGCAAGCCGCTCGGGTGCCATGTAGAGCAGGCGCAGCCGGCCGGCATCGAGCGCGGCGAAAACCCTGTCGGTTTCCTCTTCGGTATTGCCCGATGTCAGCGCCCCGGCCTCTACCCCGGCGGCGCGCAGCGCGCGCACCTGGTCGCGCATCAGGGCAATCAACGGCGAGATGACGACGGTGACGCCCTCGCGCATCAGGGCGGGCAGCTGGTAGCACAGGGACTTGCCGCCCCCCGTGGGCATGATGGCCAGCGTGTTGCGCCCCTCGGCTACCGTCTGCACGATTTCCGCCTGACCGGGACGGAAGGAATCGAAGCCGAATACGGATGACAGAAGCTCTGTTGCCGGGGGCATGGGCCTGTAGTGCCTGTTCACTGCTCTTGTGGGCGGATGATCCCACATGAAGAATCGGCAAACAAGCGCAAACCCCGCCCGGGGGCACGGCCGGAGGCGGTTTCTAGTAGAAGAACGCGATGTTGTTGATCAGGATGATCCGCAACGCATAGACGCCCAGCAGTGCCACCAGAGGTGCCAGATCCAGGCCGCCCATGTCGGGCAGGAAACGGCGGATCGGTTGATAGAGGGGTTCCAGCAGGCGGTTGAGCCCGTACCAGACCTGCGCAACGATCGGCTGGCGCAGGTTCAGCACCTGGAAGTTGATCAGCCAGCTCATCACGATATGGGCAATCATGATGAACCACAGCACGTCGAGCACCAGCATCAGGATTTGAAAGAGTGAGGTCATTGCGCTTTCGTCCGTTTCAGGTTGCGAACACACCTAAGGGCAGGGAAACCGGGTGACAAGTGGCGGATGCCGCAACGTTTCGATTGCACCGGGTGGCGGAAGGTTCTTGAAGGGCGGAAAGGGAGGCGCCAATGTATCCGATCATCCGCATGGCCAAGGAACTTCTCGTTCACGCCAAGGCGCCGCCCCTGCCGCTGACGGGCATGCACCGCTCCTGGCACATGTGCTGGCCGTGGGATCTCGACCTGTGGATGGAGCTCAACAACGGCCGCACGCTGACGCTGTTCGATCTGGGCCGGATTCCGCTGGTGCGCCGGATCGGGCTGGTGAAGGCGCTGCGCGAAAACGGCTGGGGGCTGACGGTGGCCGGGCTTTCGGCACGGTACCGCCGGCGCATCCGGCTGTTCCATCGGGTGGAAATGCGCAGCCGGGTTGTGGGATGGGACGAGCGCTTCTTCTACGTGGAGCAGTCCATGTGGAAGGATGAGGCCAGCTGCACCACCCATGTGC
>JALSGY010000041.1 GCA_026982515.1 Paracoccaceae bacterium | reverse complement strand
TGGCGAACCAGACGCCGATGCCCGCGCCAAGGCACACCGGCGCCCAGGGCAGCAGGTGCCCGCGCTGGCCCGCCACCGCCCGCAGCCCCGTCGTGGCCAGGGCGCGCAAGGACCCCGCCCTTGTTCTTGCACTGCCGATTGAATAGACCACCGCCAACGCTAGCTCCCGCGTGGTTTCCAAAAGGTTAATGCGCCATGTCCGACACCCCCGTCGTCACCCGTTTCGCCCCCTCGCCAACCGGCACGCTGCATATCGGGGGCGCGCGCACCGCGCTGTTCAACTGGCTTTACGCGCGCGGGCGTGGCGGCAGGTTCCTGCTGCGCATCGAGGATACCGACCGGGCGCGCTCGACCCCAGAAGCCACAGAAGCGATCTTTCGCGGCCTGAAATGGCTGGGGCTCGACTGGGACGACGAGCCCGTCAGCCAGGCCTCCCGGGCGGCCCGCCACGTAGAGGTGGCCCGGGCGTTGCTGGACTCCGGCCACGCCTACAAGTGCTTCGCCACCCAGGAGGAAATCGCCGCCTTCCGCGAGGCCGCCCGCGCCGAGGGGCGCTCGACGCTGTTCCGCTCGCCCTGGCGCGATGCGGATCCGGCCAGCCACCCGGATGGGCCCTACGTAATCCGCCTCAAGGCCCCGCGCGAGGGGGAGACGGTGATCGAGGATGCGGTGCAGGGCCGGGTGGTGTGGCGGAACGATCAGCTCGACGACATGATCTGTTTACGTTCCGATGGTAGCCCCACCTACATGCTGGCCGTCGTCGTCGATGATCATGACATGGGCGTCACCCACGTGATCCGCGGGGACGACCACCTAGCCAATGCCGCCCGCCAGACGCTGATCTATCGCGCCCTGGGCTGGGAGGTGCCGGTCTGGGCCCACATCCCGCTGATCCATGGCCCCGACGGCAAGAAACTTTCCAAGCGTCACGGCGCCACCGGGGTGGAGGAATTCCAGAAGATGGGCTACCCGGCGGCGGGGATGCGCAACTATCTCGCCCGGCTGGGCTGGAGCCACGGCGATGACGAGTTCTTCACCGACGAACAGGCGAAGGAATGGTTCGATCTGTCGGGAATCGGCCGCGCGCCGGCGCGGTTCGACTTCAAGAAGCTGGAAAACATCTGCGGCCGTCACATCGCCATTGCCGACGATGCTGCACTCGTAGCGGAAATCGATGAATATCTTGCGGCCACCGGCCAGCCGCCCCTCACCCGGACCCAGAAGGAAGGGCTGCTGCGGGCCATGTACTGCCTCAAGGATCGGGCCAGGACCTTCCCTGAACTGCTTGACAAGGCGCATTTTGTTCTTGCCTCGCGGCCCATCGGCATTGATGAGAAGGCGCAACGATCCCTGGATGATGTATCCCGTGGTATACTGAATGAATTGACGCCGCAGCTGCAAAATGCTAGCTGGGATCGCGACACGTTGGAGGCGGTCGTGGCCGGGGTCGCACAGGCCCATGGCCTGAAGCTCGGCAAGATTGCCCAGCCCCTCCGCGCAGCACTTGCGGGGCGCACCGTTTCCCCGAGTGTTTTCGACATGATGCTCGTCCTGGGCCGCGAGGAAACCCTCGCCCGGCTGAAGGATGTGCGGGGCTGAGGCCCTGAACACAGCAACGGCCCGCCCGCCGGGCAAGGGCCAAAGACAAGAGGATGACTGATGGCAGACACCGGAAAAACCGCCAAGCTGATTCTGGACGACAAGACGGTGGAGCTGCCCGTGCTTTCGCCCACCGCGGGGCCGGATGTCGTCGACATACGCAAGCTCTATGCACAGGCCGGCGTGTTTACCTATGATCCCGGTTACACCTCCACCGCCAGCTGCGATTCCGCCATCACCTACATCGATGGCGACAAGGGCGAGCTGCTGCATCGCGGCTACCCGATCGACCAGCTGGCCGTGAAGTCGCATTTCCTCGAGGTCTGCTACCTGCTGCTCTATGGCGAGCTGCCCACCGCGGACGAGTTGGAGGATTTCGAATCGCGCGTGACCCATCACACGATGATTCACGAGCAGATGCACAACTTCTTCCGCGGCTTCCGGCGCGATGCCCACCCGATGGCCACCATGGTGGGCGTGGTCGGTGCCATGTCGGCCTTCTATCACGACAGCACCGACATCACCGATCCCTGGCAGCGCGAGGTGGCCTCGATCCGACTGATCGCCAAGATGCCGACCATCGCCGCCATGGCCTACAAGTATTCCATCGGCCAGCCCGACATCTACCCGCGCAACGATCTCGATTATTCCTCGAACTTTCTGCGCATGTGCTTTGCCGTTCCGGCCGAGGATTACGAGGTGAACCCGATCCTGTCGCGCGCCATGGACCGCATCTTCATCCTCCATGCCGACCACGAGCAGAACGCCTCCACCTCCACGGTGCGGCTGGCCTCCTCCTCGGGGGCCAACCCGTTCGCCTGCATCGCCGCCGGTATCGCCTGCCTGTGGGGGCCGGCCCATGGCGGCGCCAACCAGGCCTGCCTGGAGATGCTGCGCGAGATCGGCACGGTGGACCGCATCCCCGAATACATCAAGCGGGCCAAGGACAAGTCCGACCCGTTCCGCCTGATGGGCTTCGGCCACCGCGTCTACAAGAACTTCGACCCGCGCGCCAAGGTGATGAAGCAGTCCGCCGACGAGGTGCTGGATCTGCTGGGTATCGAGAACAACGAAACCCTGAAGGTCGCCAAGGAGCTGGAGCGCATCGCCCTCGAAGACGAATATTTCATCGAGAAGAAGCTCTACCCCAACGTGGACTTCTACTCGGGCATCATCCTTGATGCCATGGGCTTCCCGACCTCGATGTTCACCCCGATCTTCGCGGTGGCCCGCACCGTGGGCTGGGTCAGCCAGTGGAAGGAAATGATCGCCGATCCGCAAATGAAGATCGGCCGCCCGCGCCAGCTTATACCGGTTACACCCGGCGCGATTACGTGGACGTGGAAAACCGCTGACGCGGTGCGCTGCGCGCAGAGTATTTCCGGACAGAAGAAGATGCGGGGCGGGCGGCGGGCCGCCCTCTCGCATTTGCGCCCTCCCCGCCTCAGCGGCCCTCGAAATGGGCCGGGCGTTTTTCCAGGAAGGCCAGCACCCCTTCCCTGAAGTCGCGGGTCTTGCCGCAATCGCCCTGCAGCTGCGCCTCCAGTTCCAGCTGCGCCTGCAAGTCGTTGGCGAAACTGGCCCGCAGCGCCTTCTTGATGGCCCGGTAGGCCGCGGTGGGCCCGGCCGCCAGCTTGGCCGCCCGCCCCGCCCAGTGCGTGGCGAAGTCGTCATCCGGCACCGCTTCCCAGATCATCCCCCAGTCCTCGGCCTGGCTGGCGGTGATCGGCTCGGCAAACAGCGCCGCCCCCATGGCCTTGGCAAAGCCCACCTGCCGGGGCAGCCAGTAGGTGGACCCGGCATCCGGAATCAGCCCGATACGCGCGAAGGCCTGGGTAAAGACGGCGCTTTCGGTGGCGATCACCACGTCGCAGGCCAGCGCCAGGCTGGCCCCGGCCCCGGCCGCCGCGCCGTTGACCGCCGCGATGGTGGGGATCGGGCAATCGTATATCGCCTTGAGCAGCGGCTCGTACTCGTCGCGCAGGGTGCGTTCGAGGTCGAGATCGGCGGCCGTGGCCCCATCGCCCAGGTCCTGCCCTGAACAGAAGGCGCGCCCCTGGCCGGTGATCACCAGCACCCGCGCCTCATCGTGCGCCTCGCGCAGGGCGTGCAGGATCTCGGCCCGCATCTGGCTGTTGAGCGCGTTCATCACTTCGGGGCGGTTCAGCTTCAGAACCGCGACCCCGCCCCTAAGGGACAGGCGGATGGTCTCGTATTGCATGGCTTCCCCTCAGAAGAACTTTCCGCCACGATAGGCAAACCGCCGGGAAAGGAAAGCGGAACGCGCCGTCAACTCCCGAGAATTTCCTTCAGCCGCGCCTGTTCTTCTGGGTCGAGATCGGGCTCGGGCTCTTCGGAGGCACGTCGCCTGATATAGAAGAACACCACCCCAAGAGCGGTGATCAGCATCACCGGCGCCGCGATCCACAGGATGAGGTTGACCCCTTTCATGGTCGGCTTGAGCAGGACGTATTCGCCATACCGGTCGACGATGAACCCGACGACCTCGGCATTGCCCGCCTTCTCGTCGATCAGCCCGTTCGCCTGCCGTGCCAGATCCTCTGCCAACGGGCGGTTTTCGCCAAGCCCCTCCAGCGCCGCGCGCCAGACGTAATCGAGCCGCTGTTCGCGCGAGGAAAGCGTCTCGCGCACCACCGTGAGAACCTCCTCCACTGCGGCGGGGTCGTTCGCCGCCGCGGAACCATCCAAGGCAGCAAGGGCGAGATCCTCCATCTTCATCAGCTGCTGGCGCAGCAGCAGCTCGCGCAGCAGGATGCGAAGATCGCGCGCCAGGTCGGCGTTGGATTCGTCGATGTTCTCGTTGCGGCAGACCAGGCAGCGCAGGCCCTTGGAGATATCCCGCGCCCGCTCCTCGAGCACGGGATCGTCGAGCATCTCGTCGGGCTCCACGCTCCAGGCCGGCAGCGCCAGCACCATCGCCAGAACGAATGTGAGCATGCGCATCATTCGGCAGGCACTCCCTCGGCCTTGGGCGTCTTGCGGACCGCCCCTCCCGCAACCCGGTAACGGCGGTCGGTCAGGCTGACGATGCCGCCCAGCGCCATGATGATCATGCCGCCCCAGATCCAGTTGGCCATCGGCTTGATGTAGGAGCGAACCGTCCAGCCCCCGTCATCCTGGGCATCGCCCACCACCACGTAGAGGTCCCGGAACGGATTGGTGGCGATGGCCGCTTCGGTCGTCGGCATGCCGGCCGCCGGATACACCCTCTTTTCCGGGAACAGGCGGGCCACTTCCTTGCCGTCCCGGCTTATCGAAATGTCGGCTATGGTGGTGAAATAGTTGACCCCCTCGCCTTGCTCGACGCCATTGAGCGTGACCTCGTAGGGGCCGAGCGGATAGGGTTCGCCGATATAGGCGACGCGGATATCCTCCGTCTCCCATGCCATCAGCGAGGTCATGGCCATGATCATCACGCCCAGACCCGCATGGGCGATGATCCGCCCCCAGTCTGCGCGCGGCAGCCGTGCCATCCGGCCCAGCTTGCTGGCCAGGCCGCCCCGGCCCGTCTTCTGCCACAGATCGACCGCCGAGCCGCCGATCAGCCAGCCCGCCAGCAGCAGTCCGATCGGGCCGAGCGCCGAGTTGCCGGTCTGGATCGCATAGGCCAGAGCACCAAGCGACACCGACAGCGCCAGCACGCCCCACAGCGGCTGGATGGCCCGCTTCAGTGTCGCCCGCTTCCACGGCAGCAGCGTGCCGATCGGCAGCAGGGCCACGATCAGCACCCCGAAAGGCGTGAAGGCGGCGTTGAAGAAGGGCGGGCCCACCGAGACCTTCCGCCCGGTGAACAGCTCGGCCCCCAGCGGCCACATGGTGCCCACGAAGACCACCAGAGCCGAGACCGCCAGCAGCACGTTGTTGAACACCAGCGCGCTTTCCCGGCTGACCACGCCGAACACCCCCTTGGCCTGCAGGACATGGGCCCGGAAGGAATAGAGCGTCAGCGCCCCGCCCACGAAGAACAGCAGGATCAGCAGCAGCGCCACGCCGCGCGCCGGATCGTTGGCGAAGGCGTGCACCGAGGTCAGCACCCCGGAGCGCACCAGGAAGGCGCCCATCAGCGAGAAGCCGAAGGCGAGGATCGCCAGCAGGATGGTCCAGCTCTTCAACGCTTCGCGTTTCTCGACCACGATCGCCGAGTGCAGCAGCGCCACCGCGAACAGCCAGGGCATGAACGAGGAGTTCTCGACCGGATCCCAGAACCAGAACCCGCCCCAGCCCAGTTCGTAATAGGCCCACCACGAGCCCAGCCCGATGCCCAGGCTCAGGAACACCCAGGCCGCCAGCGTCCAGGGCCGAACCCAGCGCGCCCAGGCGGCGTCCACCCGCCCCTCGAGCAGCGCCGCTATGGCGAATGAGAAGGAAACCGAAAGCCCCACGTAGCCGAGGTAGAGGAAGGGCGGATGCAGCGCCAGCCCCACGTCCTGGAGCAGCGGGTTCATC
>JALSGY010000040.1 GCA_026982515.1 Paracoccaceae bacterium | reverse complement strand
GTTTCCACATGACCTCGGCGGATCCCGTGGCCGTTGCTTGCGCTGGCCTGTCTCCGTCTTGGCATGACGTTATATGGCCGTTGGATTGGGGCGAGAGTTTGGCGTGCTTCGTACAATTTTGTTGAGGGGGCAAAAACAATGGAAAATATTGCTAATTATCTGAAAACAAATGATAAAAAATGAAAGTTCGAAGCTGGTTTTTCATGAAATCGGTGCGCGACTTCCTTCCCCAACGGGCATTTTGCGCTGAATCGAGAACAGAAAACTGGCCTTGAGAGTCAAAATTTGCGATGAATCTTCCATAACGAAAGAGGCAGAGCAGTCCGCATGACGCGGTATTATCGAACATTGATTCCGGCACTCCTGCTGTGCCTGCCGGTTGCCGTGCGTGCCCAAGAGGCCGCACCGTTCCCCGATTTCACCTTCAAGCGCGTCAAGCCTCCCCCGCCGGGAGCGGCGCCGCGGATCACGGTGCAAGTCGTGCCGCCTTCGGTCTCGGTGCCTTCCGCCCCCGCCTCGTCCGCGCCCCGCAAGGCCCCGGCCGAGGAATACGTCTGGTTCTGGGAAGGCGTATCTCCCAGCCTTCAGGCAGCCGGCCCGGGCCGGCTGGAGCGTGCCGTCAGGCAGCTGGCCATGGCGCCCCCCGGTTCGGCGCCGCCGGTGCCCCGGCTGCAGGATCTGCAGGACAT
Organism: Paracoccaceae bacterium; assembly: GCA_026982515.1. Taxonomy (GTDB): domain Bacteria; phylum Pseudomonadota; class Alphaproteobacteria; order Rhodobacterales; family Rhodobacteraceae; genus S012-89. The sequence goes on along the minus strand of JALSGY010000040.1, from coordinate 5,406 downwards.
AGCGGCCCGTCTCGGGGCGGCGCTGTTGCTGTCCACCGTCGGCACCCGGGTGTCTCCGGCCTTTGCGCTGGCGGTCATGGCAGTTGAATCGGGCGGAAGGCCGGAGGCCGTCAGCAAGGCGGGCGCGCGCGGGGTGATGCAGCTTCTGCCCGCCACCGCGGCCCGGTTCGGAGCGGAGGACCCGCACGATGCGGCACAGAACATCCGCGCGGGCGTGGCCTATCTCGACTGGCTGATGCAGGAGTTCGGCGGCGATCCGGTTCTGGTGCTTGCCGCCTACAACGCCGGGGAAGCCGCGGTGCGCCGCTACGACGGGGTGCCGCCCTTTGCCGAGACCCGCGCCTATGTGCCCAGGGTTCTGGCCGCGTGGACGGTAGCGCGCGGCCTGTGCATCACGCCGCCCGAACTGATATCGGACGGCTGCGTTTTCGCCGTCAGGGAAGTGGGAAATGAAGAACGATAACGTCAATGGCGGCTTCAAGCCCCTGGTTCTCGACGTGGACGGCACGTTTCTGAAGACGGACATGCTGTACGAGTGCTTCTGGGCCGGGCTTGGCAAGGATCCGCTGCGTGTCCTGGGCCTGAGTTTCCGGCATTTCAACGATCCGGCGCGCCTCAAGCACGAGCTGGCCAAGGCCGCCCGGCTGCGCACCGACCTGCTGCCGACCAACCCCGAGATCGAGGCCCTGGCCGAACAGAGCAGCGCCGCGGGGCGCGAGGTGGTGCTGGCTTCGGCGTCCGACCGCATGCTGGTGGAACGCCTCGCCGCCGATCACGGGATCACCGCGCGTGTTTACGCCTCGGACGGGGAAACCAACCTCAAGGGGCGCACCAAGGCCGAGACCCTGATCGCGGCCTATGGCGAGAGCGGCTTCGACTATGCCGGAGACAGCCGGGCCGACCGTCCCGTCTGGGAGAGGGCGGAAAACGTGCTGATCGTCGGCAGCCAGCCCCGGATCGAGCGGGAGCTGGCCGCCAGCGGCAAGAACGTCACCCGTTTCGAGGGGGGCTGGCACATGCGCGATCTTCTGCGCGCCCTGCGCCCGCACCAGTGGGTAAAGAACGTGCTCTTGCTGCTGCCGATGCTGGCGGCGCATGATTTCACGCTCGAGACCCTGATGCTGGTCGTGCTTGGCATGGTGGCCTTCTCCTTTGCCGCCTCCTCGATCTACATCATCAATGACCTGCTGGATCTGGAGGCCGACCGGCTGCACCCCGTCAAGCGCCACCGCCCCTTCGCGAGCGGGGCGGTGCCCATATCGGTGGGCATGGGGAGTTTCGTGATCCTTACCCTGGCGGCGCTGGCGCTGGGGGGGGCGCTGGGCTGGGCCTTCCTGGGCGTGCTGGTCGTCTACATGCTGGCCTCGCTGGCCTATTCGCTGAAGCTCAAGCGGATGCGCTGGATCGACATCGCCATGCTGGCCGCGCTTTACACGCTGCGCGTGGTGGCCGGTGCGGCGGCGGGGCAGGTGGATATTTCGGGCTTCATGCTGGCCTTCATCTATCCGATCTTCTTCACTCTGGGCTGCGTGAAGCGGATGACGGAGCTTACCCTGGCCGACAGCGAGGAGCGCCTGCCGGGGCGGGGTTATGCGCGCTCCGACAGGGGGGATCTGCTGAACATGGCCATCCTCGGCACGGTGGCAGCGGTGCTGATCTTCTTCTTCTACACCTTCTCTGAGCAGGCCCGCACGCTTTATCCCGCGCGATGGCTTCTGTGGCTGGCGATGATCCCGATCACCGCCTGGCTGATCCGCATGGTGCGGCTGGGCTACTTCGGCAAGCAGGACTACGATCCGATCGTCTTCGCCATGCGCGACAAGCGCGGGATCGGCCTGCTGCTCATCACCTTGTCGCTGATGTTCTATGCCGCCGGGCTGTGGCAGGAGTGGCTTGACCTGTGACGCAGGGCGAGGCCCGATCGGTTTCACCCCGCCCCGGTCACCCGTCTCATGTTGCACAGGGGGCCGAATACCGTCAGGCGCGACAGGCTCAGACGGACAGTTTCTTGAAGATCGGCTCTGGGATGGTGCGGATGATCAGCATGATCCAGCGCCAGAAGAACGGCGTGTAGATCACGTTGCGCCGACGGTCCACCGCGCGCAGGATGTCGGCGGCCACCTTCTCGGGCGGGGCCACCAGGAACATGCCCTCCAGCCCCCATGTCATGGCCGTGTCCACGAAGCCGGGCTTGACGGTCAGCACATGGGCGCCCGCCCGCCCAAGGCGGTTGCGCAGGCCTGAAAGATAGGTGTGAAACCCGGCCTTGGCGGCACCGTAGACATAGTTGCCCAGCCGCCCCCTGTCGCCGGCCACCGAGCCCACGCCCACCACCGTGCCGCCGCCGCGCGCCTCCAGCACCGTGGCCAGCATCTGCAGGAAACGCGCCGGGCCGGTAAAGTTGTCGGCCACCACCCCGTCGATCAGGGCGGGGTCGGCGTCGATGGCGGCCTGATCGGGCATGGAGCCCACGAAGACGGCGGCGTTGATCTGGCCCTCCTCGCGTTCCAGCCGGGCGATGAGGGCGGCGAAGCCCTCGGGCTTGCGCGCGTCGAAGCGCAGGGCCTCGGCCAGCGGGGCGCCGCGCTGGCGGCAATCGGCGGCGGTGGCCTTCAGATCGTCCATGTCACGCCCGGCCAGGAATACCGCACAGCCCCGCTCGGCCACGGCCCTGGCGAAAGCCCGCGCCATCGAGGAGGTGCCCCCCAGTATGATCCAGCTTTCCGCCATCACGCGCTCCTCAGTTTCAGCCGCCGCACCATGTCGGTGATCAGATGCCCCTCCGGATCGGCCCTGGTGACGGCCTTCAGCCATTTCTCGTGTTCGGGATACATCCGGCGCACCCGCTCGGGGGAGGTCAGGGCGTCCTTGGCGAGATAGATGCGCCCGCCGGCCTCTTCGGTCATGCGCTCAAGCTCGGCGATCAGCGCCACTGCTGCCGGGCGGTTGGGGAAATCCACCGCCAGGGTGTAGCCCTCCATCGGGAAGGAAAGATACCCGCCACGGCCTTCTCCCATCCGCTTGAGCACCGCCAGCGGCGAGGCCAGCCCGGAATTGGCGATGCGCTCCAGCATCCTGCGCAGGGCCGGGGCTTCGGCCACCGGCACCACGCACTGGAACTGGTGAAAGCCGCGCCGGCCGTAAAGGCGGTTCCAGTTGTGAATCCTGTCGAGCGGGAAGAAGGGGGCCGAGATGGGCTTTACCGTGGTTCGTCCGCCGGCCGGCACGCGGCGGAAATAGGCCTCGTTGAACAGCCGCACCACCGGGGCCGAAAGTGCCCATTGCGGCGCGTCGAAGGGCACTTCGCGGGCCCGGCTGCGGGTGGGGGAGACCCCCGAGGTGATCTCCCCTTCCTCGAGGATGCCGCGGCCCAGCCGCGCGCCCTTCGCAGTGGCGTCGATCCAGCCCACGGTGTAATTCGCACGCGAACTGTCAAGCATGGCGAGAAACTCGTCCCAGCCGTCGATGCGGCGTTCGGTCAGCACCATCATGTCCCCGGGGCAGGGCATCAGCCGCAGTTTCGCCGAGGCGATCACCCCGGTCTGGCCCAGCCCGCCCACGGTGGCGCGAAACAGATCGGGGGTCTTTTCGGGCGTCAGACGCCGTCGGCGGCCCTGCTGAAGCAGGGTGATTTCCACCACATGCTGGCCGAAGGAGCCCACCACGTGATGGTTCTTGCCGTGCACGTCATTGGCGATGCAGCCGCCGATGGTGGCAAAGCCGGTGCCGGGCATCACCGGCGCGATCCAGCCGCGCGCGGCGAAGGCCAGGCCGAGATCGCCGATGCGCACCCCCGCCTCCACCTCGACGACGGCGTTTTCCTCGTCGAAACCGAGGATGCGGTCGAGGCGGGTCATGTCGATGGCCTTCCCGCCACTGTTGAGCGCCACGTCCCCGTAGGAGCGCAGCTGCCCGATGGCCGGGGCGGGGGCCTGCGCCGTAATCCGGGCCAGGGCCGACTGGCGCTCGGGGCGGGCCAGATCGGCCCGGGCGCGCAGGGCACGGCCCCAGCCGGTGTATTCAGTCGTTTTCCAGCGCATGTCCAACCCTTGCTGAGTGGCGCTCGGCCACTGGGAAAACCGCCATGCCGATGGCGATGGCAAACCACAGCGTGGTCAGGCGGATGACGGCGGTTGCGGGCACGCCGGCCTCCAGCGGCACGCCCTCCAGCGCCAGCAGCGCCACCATCGCGGCCTCTGCGCCGCCCACCCCGCCGGGGGCTCCGGTGAGGCCGCCCGCCAGAGTGGCGAAGATGAAGATCGCCATGGCCTTGGCCAGGCCGATGTCGGCGCCCATCCAGACCAGCAGCAGGTGGAAGGCGTAGCCCTCGGCCAGCCAGCCCACGGCCCCCAGCAGCACGGCCGCCAGCATCGCAGAGGGGCCCGAGAAACGGGCCAGAGAGCGTGCTGCGGTGCGCACCCTGGCAAACAGCCGTGGCCAGCGCCCGGTCAGCCGGTAGCCCAGATCACCCGCGCTGCCCAGCAGGCCCGGGCGGGTGGCCACCACCGCGGCGGCGATTGCCAGCACGGTCACGGGGAGGGCGCCGCTGATCCCGGTGGCCGAAAGCGCGACGGTGATCCCCAGAAGCACCGCCATGGCGCCGAGATCCGAGGCGCGGTCCACCAGCGCCAGGGGCGCGGTCTTCTCGAAGGGCATGCCGGTCTCGCGGCCGATCCAGCGCATGCGTACCATTTCGCCCACCCGCCCCGGGGTCACCGACATGGCGAAGCCGCCCAGAAAATGGCGCATGTTCTGCACCAGCCCGGTGCCAAGCCCCAGCCGGCGGGCGAAGATGTGCCAGCGCAGCCCGCGAAATCCGTAGTTGACCAGCGACAGCCCCAGCAGGATGGCGAACTGGCCCCAGCTCAGCCGCGACAGCTGGGTCAGCGTTTCCTCCCAGCCGGTGGCCGCGGCCAGCCCGGCCAGCCCGGCGATCACCAAGGCGAACAGGCCCCACAGCAATGCCCTCTCGCGCCAGCGCCGCGTCAGGCGGCCGGACTTCGTGCGGAGGGGCCGGGGGTTTGTACTGCTCATTGTCATTTCCTGCCGGATTAGCGACAGATTTGGGCAACAATATGGTGCCGTTTCCATTTTGGGAACAGTCAGGCGGAAAAAGTTGAAGGCGGCCGGATGTGGCCGCCTTCGTTCCGGTTTGAACAAGGTCTGGCGCTTCAGACGATCGTCGCCTCGGTCGCGGCGATCATGTCCTCGCGGGTGACGCCGGGGGCAAGTTCGACGATGTGCAGCCCCTTGTGCTCCACGTCCAGCACGCCGAGGTTGGTGATGATCCGGTCCACCACCCCCTGGCCGGTGAGCGGCAGGGTGCATTGCTTGAGCACCTTGCTTGCCCCGTGCTTGTTGGTGTGGTCCATCACCACCACCACCCGGCCGACCCCGGCCACCAGA
>JALSGY010000039.1 GCA_026982515.1 Paracoccaceae bacterium | reverse complement strand
AGATCCGGCAGACGGCCAATTCGAAGCTGCGGATAGAGGGAATCGTTCTGACGATGTATGACAGGCGCAACAACCTGTCGCAGCAGGTGGAGGCGGATGCGCGCGAGAATCTTGGCGATCTGGTGTTTGAGACGGTGATTCCCCGCAACGTCCGGCTCAGCGAGGCACCGTCATTCGCGCTGCCGGTCTTGCAGTATGACAGCGCATCGAAGGGCAGCCAGGCCTATCGGGCGCTGGCGAAGGAACTGGTGGCGAAGAACGGGCGAATCAGGAGCTAGAGAGGGCAGAAGATGGCAGAGAACCGACAGGGCAAGAGGGGCCTGGGGCGCGGGCTGTCGGCGCTGATGGCCGATGTGGCGCCTCAGGTGCAGGAAGGGGTGCAGGAACAGGGCGCGTCGCCGCCGGCCGAGAAGTTCGTGCCCATCGAGGAGATCCACCCCAACCCCGATCAGCCGCGCCGCCGCTTCGCCGAGGAAGAGTTGAAGGAACTGGCCGAATCGATCCGGGAGAAGGGGATTCTCCAGCCGCTGATCGTTCGGAAAAACCCAAGAAAACCATCGGTTTACGAGATAGTTGCCGGAGAGCGCCGGTGGCGTGCGGCGCAGCTGGCCCGGTTGCATGAACTGCCGGTGATCGTGCGCGATTACTCCGACGAGGAAGTGCTCGAGATCGCCATCATCGAGAACGTCCAGCGGGCCGATCTCAACCCGATGGAAGAGGCCGCCGGTTATCGCCAGCTGATGGACAGGTTCGGCCATACCCAGGAAAGGCTGGCCGAAGCTTTGGGCAAGAGCCGCAGCCACATCGCCAACCTGTTGCGGCTGCTGCAGTTGCCGCCTTCGGTGCAGGAACTGGTGCGCAACGGCAGCCTGACGATGGGCCATGCGCGGGCGCTGATTACCGCCGAAAACCCGGTGGAACTGGCCACGCAGATCGTACGCAAGGGGCTTTCGGTGCGCCAGACCGAGAAGCTGGCCAGGCGCCCCGTCCGATCCGTGAAGGAAAGCCGCGCGCCGAGGGAAAAGGACGCCGACACCCGGGCGCTGGAAAGCGATCTTTCCGCGGCGCTGGGAATGAAGGTGACGGTCGATCACAAGCCGGGCGAGGAAGGCGGTCAGGTGCTGATCCGCTACAAGACGCTGGACGAACTGGACGATCTGTGCCGGATCCTGACCTCCGGCTAGGATGTGCCGCCCTGGATGAAGCCGCGGGAAGGGCTTACTCCCCGGGCAGAAGCTCGCGTATGACGGGGTTCAGCAATGCACGGCCGCGGCGGGTGGCGCGCAGGGTTCCGGCATCGGTTTCGATCAGGCCGAGATCGGCCAGCTCATTGATCTTGCTTGATGATAATGGGAATCCTGCCAGCCGCTCATAACGGGCGAGAGAGATCCCCTCGCGCAGCCTCAACCCCATCATCAGGTATTCTCCGGCCTGTTCGGAGGCGGGCAGGGCAACCCGTGCGCTTTCACCCGTTCCGGTGCGCTCTACCGCCTCCAGCCAGCTGCCGGGCAAGAGGTGGGTGCGGGTGGCATGGCGCCGGCCCCGGAGGGTGATGCGGCCGTGGGCGCCCGGGCCGATACCGGCGTAATCGCCGTAGCGCCAGTAGATCAGGTTATGGGAGGATTCGCCGCCCGGCCCGGCATGGTTGGAGATTTCATAGGCCGGAAGGCCGGCGGATTCGCAGATCTCCTGGGTGAGGAAATACATGTCGGCGGCAAGGTCTTCGTCGGGCAGGCCGGCAAGCGTGCCGCGGGCGTGCCGGGCGCCGAAGGCGGTGCCGGGCTCGATGGTCAGTTGATAAAGCGAAAGATGTTCGGCACCGAGCGTCAGCGCGCGGCGAAGCTCGGCCTCCCAGCCGGCGAGGGTCTGGTCCTGGCGGGCATAGATGAGATCGAAGCTGACCCGGGGGAAGACCACAAGCGCCATCTCAAGCGCCGCCAGCCCCTCGTCGGCATCGTGCAGCCGGCCAAGCCGCCTGAGATCGGCGTCGTCAAGGGCCTGAAGCCCTACCGAGGCGCGGTTGACCCCGGCCTCGCGGTAGGCACGAAAGCGGCCCGCTTCTGCCGAAGTGGGATTGGCCTCCAGCGTGACCTCGAAGCGGTTGGAAACGGGCCAGGTGGCGCGAATTGCCTCCAGCAGGGCAGAGACGAGGGCGGGATCCATCAGGCTTGGCGTTCCGCCCCCGAAATAGACACTGTTCAGGATGCGCCCGGGCAGTTCGGCCCCGAGGCGGGCGATCTCCTGCAGATAGGCCGCCTGCCAGCGCGCCTGGTCGATCTTCCCGGCCACGTGGGAATTGAAGTCGCAATAGGGGCATTTGGCCGCGCAGAAGGGCCAATGAACATAGAGGCCGAAGCCGCCCTCCCGGTAGTCCTCAGTCAAGGCAGGAGGCCACCATGGCGGCGAAGGCCCGGGCGCGATGGCTGATGGCGTGTTTGCGCTGCGGGTCCATTTCGCCGAAGGTTTCGCTTTCCCCCTCGGGCAGGAAGACCGGATCGAAACCGAAGCCGCGGCTGCCGCGCATCGGCCAGACGATCTGACCTTCCACCCTGCCTTCGAAGATCTCGTCATGCCCGTCGGGCCAGGCCAGGCACAGGGTGCAGACGAATCGGGCGGTGCGCGGGAAGGGGGCCTGCCTTTCTTCCAGCATATCCCAGACCTTCCTCATCGCCATGGGAAAATCGCGGCCCTGCGGCGTTTCGGCCCAGTCAGCGGTGTGCACGCCTGGGGCGCCATCAAGCGCATCGACAACGATGCCGCTGTCGTCGGACAGGGCGGGAAGTCCGGTGTGGCGGGCCGCGTGATGAGCCTTGATGCGGGCGTTTCCGGCGAAGGTCTCTTCGGTTTCCGGGGGTTCATCGAGGCCGAGCTGCCCGGCAGAAACAGTCTCTATTCCGAACGGATTCAGCAATCGGGCAATCTCGCGCAGCTTGCCCGCGTTGTGGGTGGCAATCACCAGCCGCTTTTCGGTGAGCTTGCGCACGGATCAGCCCAGGGCAGCCTGCTGGGCGGCCACGAGCTCGGCCACGCCCTTGTCGGCAAGCTCGAGAAGGGCCTCCATTTCCTGACGCGAAAAGGTGGCGCCCTCGGCAGCCATCTGCACCTCGATCAACCGGCGCGAGCCGGTCATCACGAAATTTCCGTCCACCCCGGCCTCGCTGTCCTCGAGGTAATCCAGATCAAGCACCGGTTGGCCGGCATAGATGCCGCAGCTGACGGCGGCCACGTGATCGGTGATCGGATCGGAAACCACGTCGCCAGCCTTGAGCAGCCTGTTGACGGCAAGCCGGAGCGCGACCCACCCGCCGGTGATGGCAGCGCAGCGAGTGCCGCCGTCGGCCTGGATCACGTCGCAGTCGATGGTGATCTGGCGCTCGCCCAGGGCAACGCGATCGACCCCGGCGCGCAGGGCGCGGCCGATCAGGCGTTGGATCTCCAGGGTACGTCCGCCCTGCTTGCCGGCCGAGGCCTCGCGCCGCATGCGGGTGTTGGTGGAGCGCGGCAGCATCCCGTATTCGGCGGTCACCCAGCCCAGGCCGGTGTTCTTGAGAAAGGGCGGCACGCGCTCTTCAAGGGTGGCGGTGCACAGAACGTGGGTGTCGCCCATCCGGATCAGGCAGGAGCCCTCGGCGTGTTTGGTGATGCCGGTTTCGATTGAAACCGGGCGCATCGTGTCTACATTTCTTCCGGAGGGGCGCATGATGTGTTCCTTTCCTGATTCCGCTGTCACTTACCTGCGCATGAGCAATCGGCGCAACCCCGATTGACGGGTGCGGGCGAAGCTCTTTAATGGCGGAGGGGCAACAGCATGGTTCCGATGATCGAGAACGCGAACATTCTGGCCGAGTTGAACGAGCGCAGCCGCGAGGTGTTTCGCCGTGTGGTCGAGGCCTATCTGGAGACCGGCGCGCCGGTGGGTTCACGCACGCTCACCCGGCAGATGAACGAAAAGGTCAGCGCCGCGACGATCCGTAACGTGATGCAGGATCTGGAGTATCTCGGCCTGCTGGATTCGCCCCATGTCTCGGCCGGGCGCATCCCCACGCAACTGGGGCTGCGGCTGTTCGTGGACGGGGTGCTGGAGGTGGGCGAGCTTTCCGAGGCGGACCGCGAGAAGATCGAGGCCACCCTGGGCGACACCCCGCCCGAGGTGGGAGGCATGCTCGACAGGGTGGGCAATGCGCTGTCGGGGCTGACCCACAGCGCGAGCCTGGTTCTGGCACCCAAGCACGAGGCGCCAATCAAGCATGTGGAATTCGTCAACCTCGCCCCGGACCGGGCGCTGGTGGTGCTGGTTCATGCCGACGGGCACGTGGAAAACCGGATCTTCGTGCCACCGCCGGGGCTGACGCCCTCGGCGATGCGCGAGGCGGCGAACTTCCTCAATTCCCTGGGCGAGGGGCGGACGCTTTCGGAACTGCGCAACTCGATCGCGGAAGAGATTTCCTCTCACCGCCGCGAACTGGACGCGCTGGCCTGCGATCTGGTGGAAAGCGGCCTGGCCGTCTGGGAGGACAGGGGCGAGGCCCATGAGCGGCTGATCGTGCGCGGACGTGCGAATCTGCTCGAATCGGAGACCGAGGCGGAGGATCTGGAGCGCATCCGCGAACTCTTCGATGACCTCGAGCGCAAGCGCGACATCGTCGAATTCCTCGAACTGGCCGAACAGGGCGAAGGCGTGCGGATTTTTATCGGCTCGGAGAACAAACTTTTCTCACTTTCGGGTTCCTCTTTGGTGGTCAGTCCTTATATGAACGCTGATCGAAAAATCATTGGTGCGGTCGGCGTGATCGGGCCGACACGCCTGAACTACGGGCGTATCGTTCCGATCGTGGACTACACCGCGCAGATGGTGGGAAAACTGCTGTCAGACCGGAATTGAGGGGTTTTGAGATGGCCGAGGCAAGGAAAGATATCGAACAGCCCGTCGAGGCCGGGCAGGAAGGCGGCGGCGATCAGGCCGAGGAGCGCGCGCTTGACGCGGAGGCCGAGCTGGCGGTTGTCCGCCAGGAGCTGGACGATTTGCGCGACCGCTTCATGCGGGCGCTCGCGGATGTGGAAAACACCCGCAAGCGCGGCGAGCGCGACCGCCGCGAGGCCGAACAGTACGGCGGATCGAAGCTGGCGCGCGACATGCTGCCGATCTACGACAACCTCAAGCGCGCGCTCGATGCCGTGACCAAGGAGCAGGAGCAGACCTCGAAAGCACTGATCGAGGGCGTGGAACTGACGATGCGCGAGCTGATCAACGTGTTCGAGAAACACGGTATCCATCGTATTTCTCCACAGATCGGCGATGCCTTCGATCCGCAGGTGCATCAGGCGATGTTCGAGGCCGCGGTGCCCGACACCAGGGCCGGCGACATCATTCAGGTGATGACGGAAGGCTTCATGCTGCACGACAGGCTGTTGCGCCCCGCGCAGGTGGGCGTCAGCTCGACTCCGGCGGCAAAAGAGACCGAAGCTCATACAGCAGGTTGAGCGCCTCGCGCGGGGTCAGCTCGTCGGGCAGGATTTCCGCAAGCCGCCTTTCCACTTCGGAGGGGCCGGAGGCGGGTGGCGCGGGCGCAGGCGATGGGGCGGCGGCGAACAGCGGCAGATCGTCGATCAGGGCCCGGGGGCCGGTGCCGCCCTCGCGCTCTCCCTTCTCCAGCGCTTCCAGCACCACCCGCGCGCGCTCGACCACCGAGGCCGGAAGGCCGGCCAGCCGCGCCACCTGCACCCCGTAAGAGCGGTCCGCCGCCCCCTTGCGCACCTCGTGCAGGAAGATCACCTCGCCTTCCCATTCCTTCACCGCGACGGTGGCGTTCTGCACCCCGTCCAGCCTGTCGGCAAGCGCGGTAAGCTCGTGGTAATGGGTGGCGAACAGGGCGCGGCAGCGGTTGACCTCATGCAGGTGCTCCAGCGTGGCCCAGGCGATCGAAAGCCCGTCCCAGGTGGCGGTGCCGCGGCCGATCTCGTCGAGGATGACGAGCGCCCGATCGTCGGCCTGATTGAGGATGGCGGCGGTCTCCACCATCTCGACCATGAAGGTGGAGCGCCCGCGCGCCAGGTCATCCGAGGCGCCGACGCGCGAAAACAGCTGTGAAACCATGCCGACATGCGCCGAGGCCGCGGGCACGAAAGAG
>JALSGY010000038.1 GCA_026982515.1 Paracoccaceae bacterium | reverse complement strand
GCCCCGTCCTGCGTGGCATCGAGCAGCGGCGGATAGGCCAGCGCGGCCGCGCCCTGGGCTCGTACGGCAAGGGGAAGAAGAGCGGCGGCGGCGCTGCCGGCCAGGAATTCGCGGCGTTTCATGTGATATGGCTCCTTGTGGTGGCCTGGGGTGGAAAATGATTTCTCGGGCAGGGACTGAAGATAAAACATGCCGGGCGGGAGGTCAGCGTGATGCGACAATTTGTCGGAACGGCCGCTCACAGCATCCCCGGCACGACCAGATCGGGGGGGCGGTGGCCGTCGGCGAAGGTCTTGATGTTGATGATCACCTTTTCCCCCATCTCGATGCGCCCCTCAACGGTGGCCGATCCCATGTGCGGCAGCAGCACGACATTGGGCAGCTCGCGCAGACGCGGGTTGATCTCATGGCCGCGTTCGAACACATCCAGCCCCGCGCCGGCGATCTCTCCGGCGCGCAGGCCCCGGGTGAGCGCATTCTCGTCGATCACCTCGCCACGCGAGGTGTTCACGATCACCGCGGAGGGCTTCATCAGCTTCAGCCGCCGGGCGTTGATGAGGTGGTAGGTCGAGGGCGTGTGCGGACAGTTGATGGAAAGGACATCCATCCTCGCCACCATCTGGTCGAGCGAATCCCACCAGGTGGCCTCAAGCTCCTGCTCCGTTTCGGGGCGCAGGCGGCGGCGGTTGTGGTAATGCACCTGCATCCCGAAGGCGCGCGCCCGACGTGCCACCGCCTGGCCGATCCGCCCCATGCCCAGAATGCCCAGCCGCCGCCCCGCGATGCGCCCGCCCAGAAGCGCGGTCGGGGCCCAGCCCTCCCATGTGCCCTTCTGCATCATCGCCAGCCCCTCGGGGATGCGCCGGGTGACGGCAAGGATGAGGGCGATGGTCATGTCGGCGGTATCGTCGGTGACCACCCCGGGGGTGTTGGAAACCAGGATGCCGCGCTGGCGGGCGGTGTGGATGTCGATGTGGTCCACCCCCGCGCCGTAATTGGCGATCAGCTTCAGCTTGTCGCCAGCCCGTGCCAGCAGCGCCTGATCGATCTGATCGGTAAGCGTGGGAACCAGGACATCGGCGCGCTGCATCGCCTCGGCCAGGGCCTCGCGCGCCATCGGCGTGTCGTCCTCGCGCAGCTCGACATCGAACAGCTCCTTCATCCGGGTCTCGACCACTTCGGGCAACCGTCGCGTAACGACAACACTCAGGCGTTCTGCAGGCATCGGGCGGGCCTCCCATCTTTTCAAACGGCGCGCATGAGGGCAAAGTGACAAGGAACGAGCCAAGGCACAAGAACAAGCGGGCAGGCCGGGCGGATTTCCGGCATGATCCGCACCCAATGCAGGCGGAGCAGAACATGCGAGCGAAACTGGCAGCGCTGGCGCTGGGCATGATCGTGATGGCCATGCCGGCGGTGATGCGCGCAGATCCGGTGACATCGGGCCATGGGGTGCGCGGGCCGGTGACCAACCTGCCGCTGCCGCGCTTCGTTTCACTCAAGACCGACGATGCCAACATCCGCCGCGGCCCCTCGCTGACCCATCGCATCGACTGGGTGTTCAAGCGCCGCGGCATGCCTCTGGAAATCGTTGCCGAATACGAGAACTGGCGCCGGGTGGTGGACAAGGACGGCGCCGGCGGCTGGGTGCATTACTCTTTGCTGTCGGGTGTGCGCACGGTGATCGTCGAGCAGGATCTGACCCCGCTTCGCGCCCGCCCCGACCGCGAGGCCCAGATCAACGCCTATGCCGAGGCGGGGGTAATCGCCCGGCTGGGCGAATGCACCCTGGAGTGGTGCCGCATCAAGACCGGGAAGTATCGCGGCTGGGTCGAGAAAAAGGCCCTGTGGGGGGTGCGCCCCGACGAGATCAGGGAATAGCCGTGCAGCGCGCCGCCGCCTCTCTCGATGCCCGGCCGAAGCGCCGGGCCGGCCTCGAAGGCCGGTCGGTGGTGGTGCATGCCGCCCTGCCCTGGCTTGGCCCCATCCGCGGCGGACAGGTGCCCTTCTTCACCGGGCTGGCCCGCCGGCTGGCCGCCGAGGGGGTGGCGATGCGCGTCACCGCGCTGGGCGGTGCGGCCTCGCAGGTTCTGGCCGAACAGGACCACCTGCATGTCGTGGTGGGCGGCCCCGCGCCGCACGGCATGAATGCCCTGCACGCCGGCCCGGCCCATGTGCCGGGGTTCTGGTATCTGGACGGGTCCGGCACGAAGGAAAACTCCTCCATCCGCTGCAGGAGGTTCGACCCGGACCGGATCGAAAGCCCCGAAGCGGAGTATTTCTTCAACGGAGTCAGCGGCTTCATGCTGCGCGAGAACGTCTCAGGCCTGCCGCAGCCGGCACGCGAACCGCAAGAGGCGGCCGCCGCCGCCATCTTCCTGCAAAGGCAGGCGGACGAGGAGGTCTCGGGGCGGCGGTTGAGCACCGAGGAGATGATCCGCGGCACCGCCGAGGCGGCGGCGGGGCGGCCCGTCTTCGTGAAGCCGCACCCGGACAGTTCGCCTCGCCTGATTCGCCGGATCAGGGCGCTTTGCGAAGGGCTGGAGAACGTGCGCCTCAGCCATGCCTCCATCCACGATCTGGCACAGGCGGCCAGGGTGGTGGTGACCCATGCCTCCTCGGCCGGGTTCGAGGCCCTGATTCAGAGAAAGGCGGTGATCACCTGCGCGCCGGCCGACTACCGCCACGCCACCCTGAGCCCGCGCAACATGGACGATCTGCATCTGGCAGTGCGCGAAGGGGCGCGCGAGATGGCGGATTTTCCCTTCGGGAAATATTTCTTCTGGTTCCTCGGCCGGCAATGTCTGGAGCCGCGCGACGCCGCCTTTGAAGAGCGCGCCTGGACGCGCATTCGCGAATCGGCCCTGGCCCGCGCATGAGGTTGAGGGCGGCCGCGCCTTGGGGTAGGCGTGGGACAATCCCTGGCAACCCCGGCCCCGCCATGCCCGACGACAACCGCCTCAACCTCAGCGCTGGCCTGTTCTCCGTCTCGGTGGCACTGCTGCTGGTGATCGCCAAGCTGTGGGCGCTGGGCGAGACGGGGGCGCTTTCGGTAGCCGCCTCGCTGGCCGACAGCGCGATGGACCTGATGGTCTCGCTGGCCGGGCTGATCGCGATCATCTATGCCGCCCGTCCGCCCGACGAAGACCACGCCTTCGGTCACACCTCGGCCGAAGACCTCACCGCGCTGGGCCAGAGCCTGTTCATCATGGTCTCCGCCGGGGTGATCGGCTGGGCCGCCGTGGGCCGGCTGCTGGCAGACGAGCCCCCGGCGCTGGCCGCGGAGGGGCGCGGCATGGTGGTCATGATGCTGGCGATCGTCCTGACCATGGGTCTGGTCGTCTGGCAGCGCCGCGTGGTGCGGCGCACCGGCAACCGGGTGGTGGCCGCCGATTCCCTGCATTACCTGAGCGACCTGATCCCCAATATCGGGGCGATCCTCTCGTTGTGGGCCTCGGCCCGGTTCGGGGTGAGCTACATCGACAGCGTGGTGGCACTGGGGGCGGCACTGATGCTGGCCTTCGGCGCATCCCGTATCGGCAAGAGGGCATGGGATGCGCTGATGGATCGCCGCGCCGACCCCCGGATGGTAGAGCGCATCGCCGGGATGGCCGCCTCCTGGCCGGGGGTGCACGGTTACCATGATCTCAAGACGCGCACCGCCGGCTCGAAGGTTTTCATCAACCTGCATATCGAGCTCGACGGAAACCAGACGCTGGAGGAGGCCCATGCCATCGGGGCGGCTCTGCGCCGGGCGATCCTGAAGGAATTTCCCCAGGCCGACGTGATCATCCACAAGGATCCGGTGGGCGTGCCGCCCCACCCCGAGGATCCGACGAAGCCCCCCCCGGCGAGGGGAGGACGCAGCCATGGGGCCAGTCGCATCTGATCAAGTTCTGCTGGCCCGAATCGCGCGAGCGGCCCGGGCACGCGCCCGCCCTGCTGTTCCCGGCAGAGGCGGTCCGATCCGGGGCGACATGCTCTAGCCGCGCCGGCCCGGAAACCTACAGGAAAATCGCGATGCCGGGGCCGACAGGCGTCCCTCACCCCTTGCCACACACCGGGCAGTCGGGCCGGGGGCTGAGCGCCACAGTGCGGTTCTCGCCGTAAAGCGCATCATAGATCATCATCCGCCCGCGCAGGCTCTCGCCCGCCCCGGTGATCACCTTTACCGCCTCCACCGCCATCATCGCACCCACCACCCCGGGCAGCGGGCCAAGCACCCCGGCCTCGGCACATGAGGGCGCCAGCCCCGCAGCCGGGGCCCGGGGAAAGACGCACTGGTAGCAGGGCGCGCCGCGGGCCGGATCGTAGGTGGAGATCTGCCCCTCCCACTGCGACAGCGCCGCGGCGATCAGCGGCTTGCCCTGCCCGGCACATATCCGGTTGACCAGGTAGCGGGTGGCGAAATTGTCGGTGCCGTCGAGCACCAGGTCATACTCGCCGATCAGATCGGCGGCGATCTCCTCGCTCAGCCGCCGGTGGTAGGGCCTGACCACAACCGCCGGGTTCTGCGCCTTCATCGCCGCCTCGGCCGAGAACACCTTGGGCGTGCCGATCGCCTCGTCGTCATGGATCACCTGGCGCTGAAGGTTGGAGTTTTCCACCCTGTCGTCGTCTATCACCCCGATGGTGCCCACCCCGGCCGCGGCCAGGTAAAGCAGCGCCGGAGAGCCCAGCCCCCCGGCCCCCACCACCAGAACCTTCGCCTCCTTGAGGCGCTTCTGCCCCGGCCCGCCCAACTCGCGCAGCACGATGTGGCGGGCGTAGCGTTCCAGTTCGGTGTCGGAGAATAGCCGCTGGGGCCGTTTCGGCGCATTTCGGGCCGCCCGCGCCTTGAGCCAGCGCAGAACAGCAACATAGCCCCAGATCGCCACCGCGAAGACACCGACCATCAGCCATTCGGCCAGGCTGGCACCAAGGGCCACGCGAAGAGGATTGCCCTCAGGCAGCAGGGCCACGGCCAGCACCACGCCCAGATAGAGGATGCCGATCATCGTCCAGCGGGCGGAATGCGGTGCCTTCATCAGGCGGCCCAGCCCCCAGATGGCGGCGGCGGCAATCAGGAACCAGAGCATCAGCCGCGCCCGGTGGATCCGAAGCCGCCGCTGCCGCGGGCGGTTTCGTCAAGCGTGGCGACGGCGACAAATTCCGCCCGCGCCACCGGAGCGATCACCGCCTGGGCGATGCGCTCGCCATGGGTCACGACAAAGGGAGCATCGCCGAGATTGAGCAGGATCACCCCCACAGGCCCGCGGTAGTCGCTGTCGATGGTGCCGGGGCTGTTGGCCAGCGTTATCCCGTGCTTCAGCGCCAGGCCAGAACGCGGGCGGATCTGCATCTCATGGCCTTCGGGGATGGCCACCCGCAGCCCGGTGGGGATCAGCGCCCGCCCCCCCGGCGGCAGCGTCACCCCGCTGCCGCGCTGGGCCGCGGGCAGGTTGGCGCGCAGATCGGCCCCCGCCGCGCCCGCGCTTTCATAGGCCGGCAGCGGCACCGCCGGATCGGCGCCTTCCTCGCGCATGATCCTGACGGTTACGCGCACCCCTTTCCCCTTCTTCCTCGCTTTCTTCCTCGCTGCACGGACATCTACAGCTCCTGGCCTTCCAGCGCCTCGGCGATACGCGCCGCCAGCCGCTCGGCCACCCGGGTCTTGGACATGCGCGGCCATTCCTCAGCCCCCTCGGCGGTGATCAGGGTCACCGCGTTTTCCGGCCCGCCCATGATGCCGGTGCCGGGGCTGACGTCATTGGCGACGATCCAGTCGCAGCCCTTGCGCTGGCGCTTGGCGGTGGCATTGGCGATCACCTCGTCGGTTTCTGCGGCAAATCCCACCACCAGCGCCGGCCGGTCCGTCTTCAAGGCTGCCACCGTGGCCAGGATGTCGGGATTCTCGGCCAAGGCGATTTCAGGAGGCGCACCGCCGGCCTTCTTCTTGATTTTCGAGTCGCTTGCACCCGCCGCCTGCCAATCGGCCACCGCGGCGGCAAAGACGCCCACATCGGCCGGCAACGCCTGCAAGACGGCCTCCAGCATCTCGCGCGCAGTTTCCACCCGCACCACCTTCACGCCTTCGGGCGGGGGCACGCTGGCCGGGCCGGTGACGAATGTGACATCCGCCCCCAACGCC
>JALSGY010000037.1 GCA_026982515.1 Paracoccaceae bacterium | reverse complement strand
CCCACCTACAAGTTCGACCCGGATACCACCCTGGCGATCCTGGCCGGCTTCTCCCATAACCGGCGGGTGATGATCCAAGGCTACCACGGCACCGGCAAGTCCACCCACATCGAGCAGGTGGCCGCCCGGCTCAACTGGCCGATGGTGCGCGTCAACCTCGATTCCCACATCTCGCGCATCGACCTGATCGGCAAGGATGCGATCAAGCTCAGGGACGGCAAGCAGGTGACCGAATTCCAGGAAGGCATCCTGCCCTGGGCACTGCGCCATGCCTGCGCCATCGTCTTCGACGAATACGATGCCGGCCGTGCCGACGTGATGTTCGTCATCCAGCGGGTGCTGGAGCATGACGGCAAGCTGACGCTGCTGGATCAGAACGAGATCATCACCCCCCACCCCAGCTTCCGGCTGTTCGCCACCTCCAACACGGTGGGCCTGGGCGATACCACGGGGCTCTATCACGGGGTGCAGCAGATCAACCAGGCGCAGATGGACCGCTGGTCGATGGTCGCCACGCTGAACTACCTGTCCCACGATGCCGAAGCGGCGATCGTGCTGGCCAAGAACCCGATCTACAACACCGAGAAGGGGCGCAGGCAGATCAGCCAGATGGTGACCGTGGCCGATCTCACCCGTACCGCCTTCATGAATGGCGATCTGTCCACGGTGATGAGCCCGCGCACGGTGATCAACTGGGCCCAGAACGCCACCATCTTCCGCGACATCGGCTATGCCTTCCGGCTGACCTTCCTCAACAAGTGCGACGAGCTGGAGCGCCAGACGGTGGCCGAGTTCTACCAGCGCTGCTTCGACGAGGAACTGCCCGAAAGCGCCGTCAGCGCAGCGGCGGCGGGGTAATGCGCCGGGAAGGGGGCGTGCCCGGCCCGGGCATGGCCTTCCGGCGGGAATGTCTTTGACGGGAAGAGCCCGGTAACGCATGGCACAGAAAACCGACAACCCTGCCGATCCCTTCAAGAAGGCCCTGGCCGAAGCCACCCGGGTGATGGCCGACGATCCGGAACTGTCGGTGAGCTACTCCATCGACCCGCCGGGAATGTCGGAAGAGGCGGTGCGCCTGCCGCAGGTCAGCCGGCGGATGACCCGCGCAGAGGTGCTGCTGGCGCGCGGCACCGCCGATGCCTTCGCGCTGCACAGGCGCTACCACGATCCCCAGACCCATGCCCGTTACGTGCCCCCCGGCCCGATGGCGCGCGAAATCTACGAGGCGATGGAAAACGCCCGCTGCGAGGCCGTCGGCGCGCGCGCCATGCCCGGCACCGCCGGCAATATCGACGCCCGCATCGCCGACGAGGCCCAGCGCAAGGGCTACGCCATGCTGCGCGATGCCGCCGATGCCCCGCTGGCCGCCGCCGCCGGCTATCTGGTGCGCCATCTGGCCACCGGGCGCCCTCTGCCCGAGGGGGCCGACAATGTCATGCAGCTGTGGCGCGGCTTCATCGAATCGCAGGCCGGCGAGACGCTGGAGAATCTGGAAGAAAGCCTCACCGATCAGGCTGCCTTCGCCCGCCTCGCCCGGCAGGTGATCGAGGATCTCGGCTACGGCGACCAGCTGGGCGAAGACCCCGACGCCAGCGACGACAGCCAGGAGGACGAGGCCAGCACCGACGAGGAGGAACAGGACAGCGCCGGCCAGGAAGAGCAGGACGCCGGCGAAGAGGCCGACGCCAGCCCGGAGGACAGCCAGGAGGAAACCCGCGACGCCACCGAGGCGCAGGTCTCCATGGAGGAGATGTCCGACATGGAGATGGGCGAGGAGGCGGAACTGCCCGAGGGCGAGGCAGAGCTGGAGCCCCCGCCGCCCGCCCCCGTCTCCGAGGCCGATCCCGACTATCAGGTTCTCACCACCGAGTTCGACGAGGAGGTCCGCGCCGAAGATCTGGCCGACCCCGAAGAGCTGGAGCGCCTGCGCGCCTATCTCGACCAGCAGCTGGAGCCGCTCAAGGGCGCGGTCGGGCGGCTGGCCAACAAGCTGCAGCGCCGCCTGCAGGCGCAGCAGAACCGCAGCTGGGAGTTCGATCGCGAAGAGGGCATCCTCGATGCCGGCCGCCTGGCGCGGGTGGTCGCCAACCCCACCACCCCGCTGTCCTTCAAGGTGGAAAAGGATACCGAGTTCCGCGATACGGTGGTGACGCTGCTGCTGGACAACTCCGGCTCGATGCGCGGGCGGCCGATCTCGATCGCCGCGATCTGCGCCGACGTGCTGGCCCGCACGCTTGAGCGCTGCCAGGTCAAGGTGGAGATTCTCGGCTTCACCACCCGCGCCTGGAAAGGCGGGCAGAGCCGCGAGAAATGGCTGGCCGAGGGCCGCCCGCAGCAACCCGGCCGCCTCAACGATCTGCGCCACATCATCTACAAGCCGGCCGATGCCCCCTGGCGGCGGGTGCGCACCAACCTCGGGCTGATGATGAAGGAAGGGCTGCTGAAGGAAAACATCGACGGCGAAGCGCTGGAATGGGCCCACCGCCGCCTGACCTCCCGCCCCGAGGCGCGCAAGATCCTCATGGTGATCTCCGACGGCGCCCCGGTGGATGACAGCACCCTCTCCGTGAACCCCGCCAACTACCTGGAAAAGCACCTGCGCGACGTGATCGAGATGGTCGAGAAACGCCGCGCGGTGGAGCTGATCGCCATCGGCATCGGCCATGACGTCACCCGCTACTACGCTCACGCGGTGACCATCACCGATGTCGAACAGCTGGCCGGCGCGATGACGGAACAGCTTGCCGCCCTGTTCGACAAGGATCCGCGCGCCCGGGCCCGGCTGCTGGGGATCCGCCACGCGGCGGCGGCGCGCTGAGCGCGGGGGCTGCGCGCAAGATCCTCTTCACCTTGCCGAAATACTCGCGCCGCAGGCATTGAATCTGACCGCGCGGCAGGATTTCATGCCTGCGGCAGGGGAGTATTTTTGGACAGCAGAAGGCAGGGCCCATGTTCCAGACATTCGAAGAAAGCGCCCACCCCGAGCAGGGCCCGCCGCGCCTGGCCACCCTGCGCGCCGAGATCGCCCGGGAGGGGCTGGCCGGTTTCATCGTGCCGCGCGCCGATGCCCATCAGGGCGAATTCGTCGCCCCCCATGACGCACGCCTTGCCTGGCTGACCGGCTTCACCGGCTCGGCCGGGTTCTGCGTGGTGCTGGAGAGGGAGGCCGGGCTGTTCGTGGACGGGCGCTACCGGGTGCAGGTCAGGGCGCAGGTCTCGCCCGATCATTTCACCCCGGTGGACTGGCCCGGGACGAAACTCGCCGACTGGCTGAGGGAACGCCTGCCCGAGGGCGGGCGGGTGGGTTTCGACCCCTGGCTGCACACCGCGGGCGAAATTGCGCGCGCCCGCGAGGGCCTGACGGGCAGCGCGGTGGAACTGACGCCCTGCGACAACCTGATCGACAGGATCTGGGCCGACCAGCCGCCGCCCCCGAGCGGAAGGATCACCGCCCATCCGCTGAAATACGCCGGCGAGGCCTCGGCGGAGAAACGCGCCCGCCTGGCCGCAGACCTGCGCGCGGCGGGCCAGCGGGCGGCGGTGCTGACCCTGCCCGACAGCATCTGCTGGCTGCTCAACATTCGCGGTTCCGACATCCCCCGTGTACCGGTGACGCAGGCTTTCGCGATCCTGCACGATGATGCCTCGGTAGCCCTGTTCACCGATCCGGCCAAGGCCGAGGGGCTGTCCCTCGACCGGCAGGTGATGATCCACGAGCGCACCGCCTTCCCCCCGGCCCTGGCCGCACTGGACGGTCCGGTGCGGGTCGATCGCGACAGCGCCCCGCTGGCGGTCTCGCAGATACTGGAGGAATCGGAGACAGAAATCGCCTTCGCCGCCGATCCCTGCCTTCTGCCCAAGGCGCGCAAGAATGCGGCAGAGCTGGCCGGCGCCCGGGCCGCCCATCTGCGCGACGGTGCGGCAATGGTGGAATTTCTCGCCTGGCTCGACAACCGGCTGCCGGCGGGCGGGTTGACCGAAATCGACGTGGTCAGGCAGCTGGAAGAATGCCGCCGCGCCACCGGCAAGCTGCGCGACATCAGCTTCGACACGATCTGCGGCGCCGGTCCCAACGGGGCAATCGTCCATTACCGGGTCAGCGAGGCCACCAACCGGGTGATCGAACCGGGCGATCTGCTGCTGGTGGATTCCGGCGGCCAGTATCCCGATGGCACCACCGACATCACCCGCACCGTCGCCACCGGCCCGGTGAACGACGAGCAGAAGGCCTGCTACACCCGGGTGCTGCAGGGGATGATCGCCATTTCGCGGGCCCGCTGGCCCAGGGGGCTGGCCGGGCGCGACCTCGATCCGCTGGCGCGCGCGGCGCTGTGGCGCGCCGGGCTGGACTACGACCATGGCACCGGCCACGGGGTGGGCGCGTATCTTTCCGTGCACGAAGGCCCGGCGCGGATCTCGCGCATCAGCGAAGTTGCGCTTGAGCCGGGGATGATCCTCTCCAACGAGCCGGGCTATTACCGGGAGGGCGCCTTCGGCATCCGGCTGGAAAACCTTGTCGCGGTGCGCGAGGCCCCGCCGATCGAGGGCGCGGACGCCCGCGAGATGCTGGATTTCGAAACGCTCACCTTCGTGCCGCTGGATACCCGGCTGATCGATCCGGCCCGTCTTTCACCCGGCGAGCGCGCCTGGCTCAACCGCTATCACGCGCAGGTCGCCGAAAGGATCGGCCCGCGGGTCGGCGCCGCCGCCCGCGCCTGGCTGGAACGCGCCACCGCCCCGATCTGAGTGCGCCGCGGCCCGCTCCCTCTTCGCGCAGATATCCCCGGGAAAGGGGGCAGAGCCCCCTGCCCGGCCGTCACGAGTGCTCCTCGGCCGCCGTTTCAGCCAGCGCCCGGTTGTATTCGCGCAGCGCGTCCACATGGTGCAGGGTGCCCCACAGCCGCGGGGCGCCATCCTCTCCATCCAGCGTCACCACCGGGATGAAGGACACCCCGGACTTCTCGAACAGCGGCATGGCACTTTCCAGCGTGGCGTTGATATCGATGTACAGGCCCTGATCGATCAGCTTGCGGCATTCCTCCTCGGGGGGGGCATCGGGGTGGTCGCGCGGGCGCAACAGCCGGGCACAGCGGAACATGCCCAGCAGGTAGGCCTGGGGCCCCGCGGCCAGGTGCACGCCGCGCCGTTCCAGCAGGGTGAGGAAGAAGGATCGGTCCACCAGCCGCGAGGCCAGCGCGGTGGAGATCGACACCGCCACCATCACCGCCAGCCCGGTCTGCCAGTCGCCGGTCAGCTCGAACACGATCAGCGTGGTCGAGATCGGCGCCCCCAGCACCGCCGCGGCCACCGCCCCCATCCCGGCCAGGGCGTAAAGCGTCTGCGAGCCCGAAACCGCGGGGAAGATGCCGGTGGCGATATAGCCGAAGGCCAGCCCGGTGAGCGCCCCCACCATCAGCGAGGGCGAAAAGACGCCCCCGCCCATCCGCCCGGCCATGGTGATGGCCACCGCCGCCGTCTTGAGCACCGCGAACACGATCGCCTCTCCCAGAAGCAGCTCGCCGGTGAGCGCCCGCGAGGTGGTCTCGTAGCCTACCCCGATGATATGCGGAAAGTAGATCGCCATCCCCCCCAGAAGGGCCCCCGCCAGCGCCGGGCGCAGGTAACGCGGCAGGCGGATGGCCTTCTGCACCGCGTTGCCCATGTCGTCGGCCCAGAAGATGCCACGCATCAGCACCACCGCCACCAGACCGCAGACCAGCCCCAGGATCAGATAGGCGGGCAGCTCCACGTAGAATCCCAGGGCGCTGCCGGCAGGCAGGGAGAACTCGGTGACATTGCCGTAAAACAGCCGGCCGATCACCGTACCGGCCACCGAGGCAATGACGATGGGCGCAAACGCATGCACCGCGAAATGGCGCAGCACCACCTCCAGCGCAAACAGCGCCCCCGCGATCGGCGCGTTGAAACTGGCCGAAACCGCCGCCGCCACGGCACAGCCCAGCAGGTCTCGCCCGGTAACGCCGGAAGCATTGATCCGGTTGGACACCCAGCTGGAGATCACCCCGGCCAGATGCACCACCGGCCCCTCGCGCCCCGAGGAGCCGCCCGAGGAAAGGGTGATCATCGAGGCCAGCGCAGAGGCGAGGCCGGCGCGCTGTTCCACCCGGCCCTCGTTGAGCGCCGCCCCCTCAATGACTTCGGCCACCGATCGTACCCGCCCGTCATCGGTGAAGAAATGCAAGATCAGG
>JALSGY010000036.1 GCA_026982515.1 Paracoccaceae bacterium | reverse complement strand
GCGGCCAGGAATATTCGCCCTCCTCCACCTCCAGACTGTTCCACCGCGGACTGACCGCCTCGATCCCGCCGTAGATCCGGCGGAAATCCTCCGCCTCCAGGCTGTCGTGCATGATCTGCCGCACCTCGGCCTCGTCGGGCCAGAGATCATCCAGCAGCACCGGCCGGCCTTCGCGGTCATGGCCCAGCGGCTGCGTCGTCAGGTCGACACGCACCGTGCCGGCCAGGGCATAGGCCACCACCAGCGGCGGCGAGGCCAGCAGGTTGCGCGCCGCCAGCGGGTTGATGCGGCCGGGAAAGTTGCGATTGCCCGAAAGCACCGCCACCGCCTTGATGCGGTGCTCGCGAACCGCCACCTCGATGCCCGGCGCCAGCGGCCCGGACATGCCGTTGCAGGTGGAACAGGCAAAGCCCGCCACCTGAAAGCCCAGCGCATCGAGCGCTTCCTGCAGCCCGGCACGCGCGAGGTAGCGCGCCACCACACGCGAGCCCGGCGCCAGCGAGGTTTTCACCCAGGGTTTCACGCGCAGCCCCCGCGCCAGCGCCTTGCGTGCCACCAGCCCGGCCAGCACCATGTTGCGCGGGTTGGCGGTGTTGGTGCAGCTGGTGATCGCCGCAATCAGCACATCGCCATCGCCGATGGTGAAACGCTCTCCCGGCACCGGGACGCGCCTGTCCGAATTTTCCCCGAAATCCCCGATCCTCGCCGGCGCCCGGGCCAGGGGCATGCACTGCTCCGGGCGGGCGGGACCGGAGACCACGCGCTGCAACCGCCCCAGATCGAGACCGACCACCGCATCGAACTCGGGCACGCGCCCCTCGCCGGCCCACAGCCGTTGTGCCCGGCAAAAGGCCTCGGCCCGCGCCACGTGAGCGGCGGCCCGGCCGGTTTCGCGCAGATATCGCAGGGTGTTGCCATCGACCGGACAGAACACGCAGGTGGCGCCGTATTCGGGGGCCATGTTGGCAATGGTGGCGCGGTCGGGCACCGGCAGGGCACCATAGCCGGGGCCGAACAGCTCCACGAAACAGTCGACCACGCCATGGGCGCGCAGCTTCTCGGCCGCCACCAGGGCGATGTCGGTGGCGGTGCAGCCCGCGGGCAGGTCGCCGGTGATTTCCAGCCCGACCACCCGGGGCACGTTCACGGATGCCGCCTCGCCCAGCATGATCGCCTCGGCCTCGAGCCCGCCGATGCCCCAGCCCAGGACACCCAGCGCATTGACCATCGGCGTGTGGCTGTCGGTGCCCAGGCAGGTATCGGGCACCAGCAGGGGGTGCGTCCGCTGCGGCTGCACGACCACCTGGGCGAGATGCTCGAGGTTGATCTGGTGCATGATGCCCCCGCCGGGGGGAAAGATGCGCAGGGCGGCAAACCGCGCCTCGCAGGCCTTGAGAAAGGCGAAGCGCTCGCGGTTCACCTCGAACTCGCGGCGCTGGTTCTTCTCCAGTGCGTCCGGTGCGGCCCAGTGGTGAAGGGTCAGCGCGTGGTCGATCACCAGATCGACCGGCAGGCTCATGTCGATCGCCGAGGCATCGGCGCCGGTGCGCGCCGCCGCCGTGCGCAGGGCCATCAGATCGACCAGCAGCGGCAGGCCGAGCATGTCCTGCAGCAACAGCCGATGCGGGCGGAAGGGCACCGCCGCCCCGCCGCGCGCCGCCACCAGTCGGGCGGCCTGCGCCCCGCCCGTGCGAAAGGCATTCTCGGCCAGCACCCGAAGACTGAACGGCAAAGAGGCCACATCCTCCACGGCACCGGCGTAATCGGCCGCCTCGTGGACCCCGTCGCCGACTGCCAGACTGCGCATGCCTTTCACCCCCGGGCTATAGCTTGAAGTTGTAGATGCCCTGATCGAACCGGGTGTATTCCTCGTAGCGCAGCAGCTCGTACAGCTCCCGCCGGGTCTGCATCCGGCCCAGCATGGCCCGCTGGCTGCCGGTTTCGGCGATCTCGTCCAGAACCTCGCCGGCCGCCTTCATCGCCACCCGCAGGGTGGTGACCGGGTAGATCGCCACCCGCACCCCGGCCTTGTGCAACTGCCCCGCCGAGAGCAGCTCGGACTTGCCGAACTCGGTCATGTTGGCCAGAAGCGGCGCGCCGATTTCCGCCACCGCACGGCGCCATTCCTCCTCGTTGCGCAGCGCCTCGGCAAAGATCACGTCCGCCCCGGCCCGCACATAGCTGTTGGCGCGCGCGATCATCGCCTCAAGCCCTTCCACGTCGCGGGCATCGGTGCGGGCGATCAGCACCAGATCGGGGTCACGCCGGGCCTCGGCGGCGGCCCTGATCCGGCGCACCATCTCGGCGGCGGGCACGACGCTCTTGCCATCGAGATGGCCGCAGCGCTTGGGGTTCACCTGATCCTCCACATGCAGCGCGGCAATCCCCTTCTCCTCGGCCATGCGCAGAGTGCGGGCCACGTTCATCGGCTCGCCAAAGCCGGTATCGCAGTCGAGGATCACCGGCAGGTCGGTGACCCGGGCGATCTGCTCGGCCCGGCCCATCACCTCGGTGAGCGTGGTCAGGCCGATGTCCGGCAGGCCCAGATCGGCCGACAGAACGGCGCCAGAGACATAGACCGCCTCGAAGCCTGCCCGCTCGATCTCCATCGCCACCAGAGGCGAGAACGCCCCCGGCGCGCGCACGATGCCCTGCCCGGCCAGCGCCTGGCGCAGCCGCTGGCGCTTTTGCGGTGGATGCAGCCTGGAAAACATGGGCCCTGCTCCTGCCAGTGGGATACCGGCTTCAAGTCAAATCAGGCGAAGGGCCGCGGCGCAAGCCCGCCATCCATGCCGCAAGGGCGGCGGATTCCAACATTGCGATTGAAAACTCGCGCCGGAACCCGCCTAGATGGGCCCGAAGAATACCCCGACCACAAGGAGATGCAGGTGCAGCGTTTCGGTTTTTTCGCCCTGATGGTGATCCTCGCCGCGGCTTCCGCGGCCGGCCTGGCCTGGATGAGCTGGCTCTGGCTGCCCCTGACCGTCTTCGGTGCGCTCAGCGGGTTGGGCCTTTACGACCTGATCCAGAAGAAACACGCCATCCTGCGCAACTATCCTATTCTCGGTCACATGCGCTTCCTGTTCGAAGGCGTGCGCCCGGAAATCCGGCAATACCTGATCGAGAGCGACCAGGACGAAGAGCCCTTCAGCCGCGACGAACGCTCCATCGTCTATCAGCGTGCCAAGGGGGCGGAAGACAAACGCCCCTTCGGCACCCGCCAGCGGGTCTATGATCCCGGCTATGCCTGGCTGACCCACTCGATCAACCCGGTGGAAATCCAGGACACCGACTTTCGCACCACCATCGGCGGGCCCGAATGCCGCCAGCCCTACGCCGCCTCGCTCTACAACATCTCGGCCATGAGCTTCGGAGCACTGTCGGGCAATGCCATCCTGGCGCTGAACATCGGGGCGCGAAAGGGCGGCTTTGCCCATGACACCGGCGAGGGCGGCATCAGCCGCTACCACCGCCAGGGCGGCGGAGACCTGATCTACGAGATCGGCTCGGGCTACTACGGCTGCCGCAGGCCCGACGGCGGCTTCGACGCGGAAAAATTCGCCGAACAGGCCGCCGACCCGCAGGTCAAGATGATCGAACTGAAGCTCAGCCAGGGGGCCAAGCCGGGCCATGGGGGGATGCTGCCGGCCGCCAAGGTCACGCCCGAGATCGCCGAGGCGCGCGGCGTGCCGATGGGGCGCGACTGCATCTCGCCGGCCCGCCACAGCGCCTTTTCCACGCCGCTGGAGATGATGGAATTCATCGCCCTGCTGCGCGAGAAATCCGGCGGCAAGCCGGTGGGGTTCAAGCTGTGCGTCGGACATCGGCGCGAATTCATGTGCGTGGTGAAGGCGATGCTGGAAACCGGCATCGTGCCCGATTTCATCGTCGTGGACGGCAAGGAGGGCGGCACCGGTGCAGCCCCCCTGGAATTTGCCGATCACGTGGGCATGCCGCTGGTGGAGGGGCTCAGCTTCGTGCACAACACCCTGCGCGGGGCGGGCCTGCGCGGGCAGGTGAAGATTGGCGCCTCGGGCAAGCTGATCACCGCCTTCGATATCGCCCGGGCCCTGGCACTGGGGGCCGACTGGGCCAATTCGGCGCGCGGCTTCATGTTCGCCATCGGCTGCATCCAGGCCCAGTCCTGTCACACCAACACCTGCCCGGTGGGCGTGGCCACCCAGGACAGGCTGCGCCAGCGCGCCCTGGTGGTGCCCGACAAGGCCGAGCGGGTGGCCCGCTTTCACGCCAACACCCTGCGTGCGCTGGGCGACATGACCGGCACCGCGGGGCTGGCGCACCCCAGCGACTTCCTGCCGCGCCATTTCCTGATGCGCGAACGTCATGGCGAGATGATCACCGGCGACGAGGCCCATCCCTATCTGCCCGAGGGCTTCCTGCTGGAAGGGTGGGAAGACGCCCACGGCTATCTGGCGCGCTGGAACCGGGCCAGCCCCGACGCCTTTGCCCCCTTCGATTGACAGCCCGGCGCAACGCCGCCCGTTGTTCTGCGCGTGCGGCCCGGTCGCCAGGGGCACACCCGTCGCCCTGCCCGAAAACCGTTTCCGGCATCGTGAAACTACCTGCCGCTGGCCCGGGCCAGCACCACCAGCGTTTTCAGGAAGATCGCCAGGTCCAGCCAGGGCGAGAGGTTGCGCGCATAGGCATCGTCGAAACAGACCCTGTCGCGAAACGATCCCCCGTTGCGCGCCTCCACCTGCCACAGCCCCGAGATGCCGGGCCGCAGCCGGTAATAGCCGGCGGCACCGGGCTGGGCATCATAGAGCACGCGCTGGGAAGGCATAAACGGGCGCGGGCCGATCAGGCTCATCTGCCCCAACGCCACGTTCCACAGCTGGGGGAGCTCATCAATGCTGAGCCGGCGCAGCCAGCGGCCGATGCGGGTGACGCGGGGGGCATGCGCCAGCTTCTGCGTCTCGGCCCACTCCTGCGCCAGCGCCGGATCACGGCACAGCAGGTCATCCAGTGCGCGCTCGGCCTCCGGCACCATGGTGCGGATCTTCCAGCAGCAGAACACCTCGCCATTGCGCCCCACCCGCAGCTGGCCGTAGATCGGCGCCCCCCCATCGCGCCAGACCAGCAGGCAGGCCAGAACGATCAGCGGCAATGCCAGGGGCGCGAGCAGCGACACCAGCACCAGATCGGCCAGCCGCTTGCCGAAATCGGCATAGATTGCACGCCGCCACGCAAAACGGACGGTAGTGTGGGGCCGGGCTTCCCGCGACATGAAATTCAGGGCTCTGGCACCTGTCGGCATTGGGACCTCATGATGGATCAGGCAATTCCTGCCGGGCCAGAATGGGGATGGTCGTGGTTAATTTTCCTTTAAGAGCACAAAGAAAATTCTCTGAAAATCCAGCGTCCTTTTTCACGGCACCGCCTGCCATCCGCACCGGCCGATAACCGAATCCTCATGCTCTCGTGCTCATCCTTCCCCTGGCCCGGGGTGGCCAGCGGGTGCCGGCGACAGCCGGCGGGACATGGGGGGTAAGTTTCATGAAAGCGCATCCGGCACGGGCCGGGGCCCTGCCAGGGGGGATGTGGGCACGGTATCTGCTGATCCTTGCGCTGGCCGCAGCCATGGCCGGGGCACGGCCATCGGGCCCGGCCGCGGGCCGGTGCGGGCACGCCTGCGCGAGATCAGGCGATTGATCCGCAACGGCACCGATGCGCAAGGCGCGGCCCGTCATCTGGCGCAATCGGCCCGCGCCGTGCCGCGCCAGAGCTGGCTGGCCCAGCGGCGCTTCACCCTCGCCCGCACCCTGGCCAGGTAGGCCGGCACGGGCACACCCCGCCTTCTGGCCCCGGACATCCCCGTGCTGCTCTCGAGCGAGGCCGGCACCCGGCTCGTGGCGCAAACCTACCTTCGCCGGCCCGCCCTGCGCCCCGGGATCGCCCGCGTCGCAAGACAGCTCGAGCCGGATCTGCAGGCCCGCCTGGCCAGCCAGCTGCACCAGCAGGCGCTCAGGCCATGAGCATGCAGGCCGAAACCCCGGTGGCGTGCCAGCCGCAGCCCGAAAGACGCCACCGCACGGCGGGGCGGCTGACGGCACCGGCCTGCCCGCCGGGACGGTGGCGCTGGCGCCGGGTGCCCAGATCAGGCTGCCGTGGCCGCTTCTGGCGCTGGCGGGGGCGACAGCGACCGCGGCGCTGGCCTTCCATGCCGGCGTGATCGCCGGGAACGAGTACCGCTGAACCCTCTTCGCCCAA
>JALSGY010000035.1 GCA_026982515.1 Paracoccaceae bacterium | reverse complement strand
CGGTACCCTGTGGGGAGTCGAGGGGCAGTTTTCCCCCGCCGGGAATGGCAACCTGTCGGTCTTTGGCCAGATCGGACGGGCCGACATGGTGGGAGATACAGGTGATACGGCCTTCATCGGCAGTTTCGCGCGCCTGGGCCTGGATATCGACACAGGAAACGGCTTCGGCTTCACCATTGCCGCCGAAGGGGGATTCTCGCCCGACATCTTCGAGGACGCGGGTGACTGGGGAAAATACCGGCTGGTCACTCTCGAAGGGCGATATCAGGCCGGCAACCTCGTCTATTCCATCGGAGGCGAGATGGGGCAGTTCACCGCCAACACCGAAGACTTCGCAACGACCAACCGGTTGTTCGCCAGGGTGTCCATCCCCTTCGGACCCGCGCCAAAGCGCAACCTGCTCAAGACGCCCTACGGCCCCGGTCTGGCCGCCGCCTGGGCGGAGACCCTGGACTGAGAGCCGGAGTTCGCGTTTCAAGGGGCCGTCCAGGGCGGCCCCTTTTTCTTTTCGGCTTTCCATGACCGGAAAATGGTGCCGCTGAAGGGACTCGAACCCCCGACCCCATCATTACGAATGACGTGCTCTACCAGCTGAGCTACAGCGGCCCATGGGGCGGCTCTTTAGCATCGTCTCCGGGGCCTGTGTAGCCCTAAATTTCGCGCTCCCATTCCTCGGGTCGGGGCGAGGTATCGGCATGCGGCGGGCGGGGTTCTCCGGGTTCCGGCCCCGCCTCTTCCTCTGGCCCCTCGCCTTCGGCCTCCGCCTGTTCTTCCTTCTGTCCGACGATCAGCGGCAGCATCGCCGTGGAGGCCGGCAGGGCAGCGCCGGAATCCGGCGGGGTTTTCCACGCAAGAGTGTCGAAGCCGCCGCACTGGCTGCACACCGGGGCCCAGTCGGCGTGCACGCCATGGCAGTTCTCGCACACCCACTGCGGCCCGCGCGGGGCGCTGACGGCCTTGGCAAGCCAGCCGCGCACGACCGCATCATCACTGCCTTCGCCGCGCTCGATCGCCGCCATGAGCGCCAGAACCCGCGCCGTGGGCTCTTTCTCGACCAGATCTCCCAGAGCCCTGCGGGCCTCGGCAAATTCTCCGGCCGCAATGTGCAGTTCGGCCAGCAGCATGCGGGTTTCGGGGTGTTCGGGGTTGAGCTTCGTGAGCAGCTGAAAGCGCTTGAGACGCTCCTGCGGCGCCTCATCGGGAATGATGCCGGCAAAGGCGGCGGCCAGATCGGGATGCGGCTGGGCCGCCCAGGCCTTTTTCAGGATTCTGGTGGCCAGCCGCGGCTTGCCATCCGCGACATAAGTCTGCGCGGCCATCACCGCCGCGGGCACCAGATCGGGCGAGAGGCGATTGGCCTCGATCGCCGCCTCCCGCGCCTCGATGGTGTTGCCCTTGCGGATCACCTCCCGCGCCTCCGAAAGCGCCAGCACCGCATCGCGCCGCTTGTAGACGTCGCGCGGCAGGGCACCGTGGCGCAACTTGGCGCTCAGGGTCTTGCGCGCGCCCTTCCAGTCTTCGTGTTCGGCCTGAAGGCGCAGAAGAATATCGCCGGTTTCCCGGTGCCTGGGTTTCAGCGCGAAGGCGCGCTCGGCCAGTTTCATGGCGATGTCGGTATCGCCCTCTTCCAGCTTCTGCTTCATCAGCCCGCGGATGCCCACGAAGCGGGTGCGCTCATCGGCCAGGAGGCGCTTGTATATTTCCGCAGCCTTCCGGCGATCGCCGGAAATCTCGGCCGCCTGGGCGGCGATCAGATTGGTCAGATCCGGCCGGCGGAGGTATTTCTCTGCCTTCGCCGCCTTGGCCATGGCCAGCCGGCCCTCGCCCGAGGCCAGCGCCGTCAAGCCTTCGGCCAGCGCCTCGAACCCCCGGCGTTCGCGGCTGCGGTCGAAGTAGCGCGACAGCGCCGTCTCGTCGCCGCTGAGAAAGCGGACAACCGCGCCGACCAGCCCCAGAAGCTTGAACATCAGCCAGATGGCGAAGATCAGCACCAGCGCCACGATCACTGCCTGCAACGGCCCGAGGTTGAATTCCACCCCGCCGAAGGCAATCCGCACGCCGCCGCCGGTTTCGGCGAGGTACCCCGCCCCCAGCGCCAGCGCCGCGATGGCGGCGATGAACAGCACGATCTTTACCAGAGACCAGAACATCGCCC
Organism: Paracoccaceae bacterium; assembly: GCA_026982515.1. GTDB lineage: Bacteria > Pseudomonadota > Alphaproteobacteria > Rhodobacterales > Rhodobacteraceae > S012-89. The sequence goes on along the minus strand of JALSGY010000035.1, from coordinate 4,078 downwards.
GCCCCTATCCGTTCAGCCGGGCGGCAAGATCGGCCACCGCTTGCTCTGCCTGAAGGCGGCGCGAGGCGGCCGCCACCCACCCGGCCATGATCTCGCGCCCGGCCTCGGGCAGAGCCGCGAGCTCATCCAGGGCGCGGGCCAGGTTGCCCTTGCGCAGCGCGTCCTCGGCGCGCGAGAGCACGGCATCGGGATCGTCCCCCTCGCGCGGTTCCAGCGAGCGGGTGCCAAGCTGGGTGCGCAGGAAGGCGGTAAACCTGTCGATCCTGCCCTGATCCGCCTCGGCGCGGATCGCCGCGGCCAGCGCGGCGCGGGCGGCCTGGGGGAACTGCGCCTGCAGCGTGGCAAGCGTGGGCACGCCCTCAGAGGCCAGCGCGGCCAGGGCCTGGGGCACCTCCACGCCGGTGGCGGCCAGCTCCTGCAGCGGGGCGGCAAAGGGCGCGCCATCGGCAATGGCGGCGCGCAGGCTGGCCAGCGCGGCCTGCTGCAGCACCTGCCTGGCCTGCTCGGCGGCAGTGGTCTGTTTTTCCTGCACGCTGTCCTTTTCCTGCCGGATGCGCGCCAGCTCTTCCTCCAGCATCTGCCGCATGGCGGCCAGTTCGCGCTCATAGGCCGCGACGGCCTCGGCACTGGCGCCCGCTTCCGCGAGGGGGCGGTTTTCCAGGTCGGCAATGCGCTGCTCCAGCCCGTCCAGACGCGAGGAAAACCCGTCCAGCCGTGTCCTGACGTCATCGAGCCCCGAGGCCAGCGGCGAGATGTCCGGCGGCGGGGGCAATTGCGCCAGATCGGAGGCCAGCCGCGCGGCCTGCGCTTCAAGCGCGGCGATGCGCTCGGCCTGGGCCGCAACGCTCTGCCTCAGTCTTTCGGTTTCCGAAGGCCCCTGTTCGACCTGCTGAAAGGGCCAGGCGCCGTTGGCATATTGCGCGGCACCAAAGCCTGCCGCCCCGGCCAGGATGCCGCCGGCCAGCAATGCCGCAAACCCGCCTGCCCGGCCAAATGCGGGCGGGGCGGTCTGCCCGGCCTCTTCCGTGGGCTTTTCAGCGGGCGCGGGTGCGGGCGTTTCCGCCGCGGCGGGTTGCACGGCTTCCTTTGCCGAGGCCCCGGTTGCCCCGGTATCCTTTTTCCCGGTGTCTTTCGAGTTGTCAGCGGATTTGCGCGAACTTGCCACCGTGCAGGGCCCTTTCGAATCTGTTGACGCCGCACGGGGCGACCGCCGGCAGGTTGAAGGTATAGCCCCCGCCCGGCACCCTCAAGGCGGATGCGCAACGTGTCGCAGGATTTCACGGGCCATCGCCTCGGCCTCGGGGAGCTCCACCGTCCGGGCTGAGGCCGGCAAGGGGCCTTCCCATGCCGCCAGCACCGCCGGGCTCATTGCCAGAAGATGCAGCGGTGCACGGGCCCCGGCCGCCTGGCGCGAAAGCAGCCTGGCCGAGCGTGGCGAGAACAGCGGCACGATCACCGGGCGCTCCCCTTGCAGCACAGTCAGCGCGCGGGCGGAAAGGGGGCGTTCTTCCTGGCGGTAGATCACTTCTGAATCAGTCTCTATTCCTGCAGAATTAAGCCTTTCTGCTACCTGCCCGCGGCTGTGTTCGCCGCGCAGGAACAACAGTCTTCCGGCCGGGCGGGCGCGGGTGATCAGCGCCACGAGATCATCTGCCGTCCCATTGGCCGAGGTCACGCGCATACCCGCCGCGCGGGCCGCAGCCGCGGTGTGCCGGCCCACCGCCCAGGCCTGCATCCCGGCCAGTGCCGCCTGCGATGCGGCGGCGCGCACCGCGTTCTGCGAGGTGAAGATCAGCCCCGCATAGGAGGCCGGGTTCACGCCCAGCAGCAGGGGCGTGATCTCCAGCACCGGCGAAATCAGCACCTCCGCCCCACTTCCCAGCCGGCGCCGGAACGCCTCGGCCTGGGCCTGAGGGCGGGTCAGCAGGATGATCGGGCCTTGGTCGGTCACGCGGGCACACTGTTGTATGGGCTGCCCTGCGGTGTTACCTGCCGGTAGAGACTTGCGCAACAGGCCGACGATGGATCAACCGCTGACATTCCTCGGGTTGGAGAGCAGCTGCGACGATACCGCCGCGGCCGTGGTTCGCCATCGCCCCGGCCAGGCGCCCGAGATCCTGGCCTCGGTGGTGGCCGGACAGGAAGAACTGCATGCGGCCTTCGGCGGGGTGGTGCCCGAGATCGCCGCGCGGGCCCATGCGGAGAAGCTCGATATCTGCGTGGAACAGGCTCTGACACGGGCAAATCTGCGTCTTTCCCAGCTTGACGGGGTTGCCGTCACCGCCGGCCCCGGGCTGATCGGCGGGGTGCTGGCCGGGGTGCTTTGTGCCAAGGGGCTGGCCGCCGGCGCCGGGCTGCCGCTGGTGGGGGTGAACCACCTTGCCGGCCATGCCCTGACCCCGCGGCTGACCGATTCCATCGCCTTTCCCTATCTGATGCTGCTGGTCTCGGGCGGGCATTGCCAGTTTCTGCTGGTCACAGGGGCGGAAGAGTTCCGCCGTCTGGGCGGCACCATCGACGATGCCCCGGGCGAGGCCTTCGACAAGGCGGCCCGGCTGCTGGGCCTGCTCCAGCCCGGCGGCCCCTCGGTGGAACGCGAGGCGCGCGGCGGGGATGCGCGGCGCTTCGCCCTGCCGCGCCCGCTGCTCGACCGGCCCGGATGCGACCTTTCCTTCTCGGGGCTGAAAACCGCCCTGCTGCGCGAGCGCGACAAGCTGGTCGAGGCCCAGGGCGGGCTGAGGCGCCAGGACCGCGCCGACCTCTGCGCCGGGTTCCAGGCCGCCATCAGCGAGGTGCTGGCCGAGAAATCGCGCCGGGCGCTGGCCGAATACATGGCGCTGGATCCGGCGGAGCCGGTCTTTGCGGTGGCTGGCGGCGTGGCGGCAAACAAGGCGATTCGTGCTGAATTAGAGACTGTTTCGAGAGATGTCGGCGTGCGCTTCCTGGCCCCGCCATTGGTCCTTTGCACCGACAATGCGGCGATGATCGCCTGGGCCGGAATCGAGCGCTACCGCCAGGGCGGGCGCGACGACATGTCCCTTGCCGCCCGCCCCCGCTGGCCGCTGGATAGCCGCAGCCCGGCGCTTCTGGGTTCGGGCAGGAAAGGGGCCAAGGCATGAGCGACATCACCGTCTTCGGGGCCGGCGCCTTCGGCACGGCACTGGCGATTTCCCTGGCCCGCGAGGGGCTGGAGGTTTCCCTTGTGGCGCGCGACGAGGCTCAGGCGCGCGAGCTGCGCGAGGCACGTGAGAACGCCCGCCGCCTGCCCGGCGTGCCCCTGCCAGAAGGTGTGCGCCCAACCGCCAGCCCCGAGGGCGCCGCCGCCATCTGCCTGCTTGCCGTGCCGATGCAGGCGCTGGCCGGATATCTTGAGAGAATCTCCGCGCATCTGGAAAGGCGCAGGCTGGTGGCCTGCTGCAAGGGAATCGATCTGGCCAGCGGGCGCGGCCCCACGGCGGTGATCGCCGAGGCCTGCCCCTCGGCCACGCCGGCCGTCCTTTCCGGGCCGAGCTTTGCGGTGGACATCGCCGCCGGCCTGCCCACGGCGCTGACCATCGCCGCGCATGACGAGCACGAGGCCGAGGCCCTGCAGCATGCGCTTTCCACCGCCAACCTGCGCCTTTACCGCACCACCGATGTGGTGGGGGTGGAGCTGGGCGGCGCGCTCAAGAACGTCATCGCGATCGCCGCGGGGGTGACCATCGGGGCGGGGCTGGGGGAAAGCGCGCGCGCCGCGCTGATGACCCGCGGACTGGCCGAGATCACCCGCTTCGCGCTGGCCCGGGGAGCGCGGGCGGAAACCCTCGCGGGGTTGTCGGGCTTTGGCGATCTCGTTCTCACCTGCACCTCCGTGAAATCGCGCAACTATGCCTTCGGGCTGGCGCTGGGGCAGGGCAGCGGCGGCGGACATGCCGGTACCGTCGAGGGGATCACCACCGCGAAGGCGGTTGCCGAGATTGCCGAAACCCTGAGCTTCGACATGCCGGTAAGCCGCGCGGTGGCGGCCCTCGTGGCAACCCGGATCACCGTTGAAGAAGCCATGGAGGCGCTGCTTGCGCGCCCGTTGAGAAAGGAATGA
>JALSGY010000034.1 GCA_026982515.1 Paracoccaceae bacterium | reverse complement strand
CAACGACGCGCCGGCACTGGCGCGCGCCGATCTCGCCGTCGCCATGGGCGCGATCGGCACCGACGTCGCCATCGAGACCGCCGATGTGGCGCTCATGACCGACCGTCTCGACCGCCTGCCCTGGCTCGTCGGCCACGGCCGCCGCGTGCTGCAGGTGATCACCGTCAACATCACCTTCGCGCTGGCCGTCAAGGCGCTGTTCGTGGCCCTCACCGCCTTCGGCTGGGCCACCCTGTGGGGCGCCATCCTCGCCGATGTGGGCGCGACCCTGCTCGTGACCCTCAATGCGCTCAGGCTGCTCGCCCACCGCGCGCCGCGCGAAGCAGCCCCCGCACTGCGCGCCGAGCCGGCCGCCGCCCACTGAGACGCAGATCCGCACACGAAGGAGGCGGCCGCCCGCGCGGCCGCCTCCGGCGCGCCTCGAGAGCGCTTGACCCGGGATCCGCTTCGGTCTCTAGAAAGGAGGTGAGACAAAACCGTCGACCGCCGCTTCGGCCCCAGGGGACGGCGGAGGCTGCGCGGCAAGCGGGATGGGGTGTGCGCCCGCTTTGCGCGTGGGCTTCCTTGGTGAGGGCAGGCGGCGGCACGGCGCTGTGAGGGAGGCTTCCAGCATGTGTCGGATCTACGCCGCCACCGATCCCCGCTCCTGCGAGGCGGTGACCCGCTCGGTGCGCCTGCACGGCATGGTGACCAGCATCCGCCTCGAAGCGCGCTTCTGGGAGATCCTGGACGAAATGGCAGCCCGCGAGGGGCTGACCACGCCCCGGTTTTTGAGCGTGCTGTACGACGAAATCCTCGAGCTTCGGGGCGAGGTGCGGAACTTCGCCTCGCTGCTCCGGGTGGTCTGCACCACCTACCTCGCCCAAAGGCGGCGCGAGGCTGCACCTCCCCTGCCGCTTCCCGCCTAGCCGCGCCCGACGCCTGCCGGGGCCGGTGTGTAGTAGCATACTGCTACCCGCCTCGGCGCCTGCCCGCATAGGATCTCCGAGCACGGGACCACATCCGGTCGGTCCGACGGCACAGGGAGGCAGGCATGATCCGCGGCCGATGGACGCCCCCGCTGTTCGGGGTGGCGGGTTTCGCACTGGCCCTGCAGCTGTCTCAGGGAATCGCCCAGGAACGGGGTACCGAAGGGCTGCCGCCCGAAGCGGTGTTGGAGGTCAGCGAGGAACACACCACCGCGGTGTTGCCGGAGATGGACCCCCACTGGGTCTATGTCCTCGACCCGGTCTTCCCCCATCTCATCGCCTCCAAGATCTACGTGGTCGACGGCGACGGCCCGCGCATCCTCGGCATGATGAACACCGGTTATGTGCCCAACCTGGCCGTCGCCCCCGACCGCAACACCCTGTTCGTGGCCGAAACCTATTACGCCCGGGGCACCCGGGGTGCCCGCACCGATGTGATCACCTACTACGATCCGCGCACCCTCGAGCCCACCGGCGAAACCGTGCTGCCCCGGGGTCGCTTTCTGGTGGTGCCGAAGAAGCCCAACCTCGCGCTCACCACCGACGGGCGCTACCTGCTCTCCTTCAACATGGAGCCCGCCACCACGGTGAGCGTGGTGGACGTGCGGGAGCGGCGTTATGTGGGCGACATCGAGGTGCCGGGCTGCGCGCTGGTGTTCCCGACCGGTCCGACCAGCTTCTCCATGCTCTGCCCGGACGGCTCGCTGGTCCACGTGCGCTTCGATCCCGAGGGAGGCGAGCCGGAGATCGTGGACGGCGAGCCCTTCTTCGATTCCGAGGCGGATCCGGTGTTCGAGCACGCGGCGGTGAGCCGCACCGACGGTCGCGTGTTCTTCGTCTCCTACGAGGGGCGGGTCTACGAGGGCGCGCTCCAACCCGAGGGGCTCGACATCGTGGCGAGCTGGTCGCTCGTGAACGAGGAGGATCGCGCCCAGGGCTGGCGGCCCGGCGGATGGCAGCTGCTCGCCTATCACGCCCCGAGCGATCGGCTGTTCGTGCTCATGCACCGGGGCGGACCCTGGACGCACAAGCAGCCGGGGGAGGAGGTCTGGGTGTTCGACGCCAACACGCGGCGAAGGCTCGCCCGCGTTCCCCTCGCACATCCGGCGCTCAGCCTCGCCGTGAGCCAGGACGATTCGCCGCTGCTGTTCGCCCTCAGCGAGGCCGCTTCGCTGACCGTGTTCGACGCCGTGAGCTTCGAGGAGAAGGGCACCCTCGAAGGGCTCGGCGATTCGCCCTTCCTGCTCTACGTCGCCGACGAATGAGACGAGGTGTCTTGGCCATGTCCACCGTCGCCATGCGCGTGCTCGATCGGGTTGCCGAACGCATGAGCCGCCTCGCCGCCCAGCGCACCTCCCGCCGCGGCCTGCTCGCGCGCATCGGGGCGCTTGTGGTCGGCGGCGCGGTGCTTCCGCTCCTGCCCGTGGACCGCAGCGGCCGCATCCAGCGGGCGCGGGCGCAGGCCTTCGCCGAGACCGCCCAGACCACCGATCCCACCCAGTGCAACTACTGGCGCTACTGTGCCATCGACGGCTACATGTGCAGCTGTTGCGGCGGCGGCCCCAGCACCTGCCCGCCGGGCACCTATCCTTCCCCGAGCTCCTGGGTGGGCACCTGCATCAATCCCGACGACGGGCAGGCCTATCTGATCGCCTACCGCGACTGCTGCGGCAAGGATTCCTGCGGCCAGTGCGCCTGTCTCGCCACCGAGGGCGAGATGCCGGTCTACCGGCCACAGCTCAACAACGACATCGTCTGGTGCTTCGGCGCACCGAACATGGTCTACCACTGCTCGAGCGCCGCCCTGATCGGCAAGGCGTAGCGAGGGGGCGGCGCGCCGGCAGGCGCGGCTCCTCATCCCTGGGCCCGAGGGAGGCGGGGACCGACGTCCCCGCCTCTCGTTCCCTTGGCTGTAGGGATTCTGCGACTTCGAGTCCCTTGCCAGCGGACGCGCGCAACCCTAAGGTGGGCGCGGTTCAAGCCTTTCCCCGGCATCCCAGGAATCACAGCCCATGGCCGAAGCCAAGACGGGAGCGCAAGCGGGTGAACGGACCACCCGCCGAGACTTTCTGGAACTGGTGGCCTGGACCACCCTGGGCGTGGGAGCGGCGGCCACCCTGTGGCCGTTCATCGACTCCCTCAACCCGGCCGCCGACACCCTGGCGCTGGCCACCACCGAGGTCGACCTGGAGCCCATCGAGGTGGGCCAGCGGGTGACGGTGGTGTGGCGCGGCAAGCCGGTGTTCATCAGCCACCGCACGCCCGAGGAGATCGAACAGGCGCGCGCGACGCCGCTCGAGGAACTGAAGGATCCGGAGCCCGACGAGGCGCGGGCGCAGCGGCCGGAGTGGCTGGTGGTGATCGGCATCTGCACCCACCTCGGCTGCGTGCCCGCCGGCAACCGGGCCGGGGAGGAGCGGGGCGGCTGGGGCGGCTGGTTCTGCCCCTGCCACGGTTCGCACTACGACACCGCCGGGCGCATCCGCCAGGGGCCGGCGCCGCGCAACCTCGACCTGCCCCCCTACACCTTCGTCAGCGACACCGTCGTCCGCATCGGCTGACCGGGGCCCGGCTCAGCCCAGGCGACCCCTTGAAGAGGAACGGATCATGCAGAGGGAGTTCGTCAAAGCGCCATTCAAAAGCGGCGTCCTGAAGTGGATCGACGACCGCCTGCCGGTGCTGTCCTGGGCCTACAACGAGCTCGTCATCTATCCCGCGCCGCGCAACCTCAACTACTGGTGGAACTTGGGCTCCCTCGCCGGCTTCATGCTGGTGGTCCAGATCGTCACCGGCGTGGTGCTGGCCATGCACTACACCCCGAACGCCGAGATGGCCTTCGATTCCGTCGAGCGCATCATGCGCGACGTGAACTGGGGCTGGCTTCTGCGCTACCTGCACGCGAACGGCGCCTCGATGTTCTTCTTCGCCGTCTACATCCACATGTTCCGGGGTCTCTACTACGGCTCCTACAAGGCCCCGCGCGAACTGCTGTGGATGATCGGGGTGGTGATCCTGCTCCTCATGATGGCCACCGCCTTCATGGGCTACGTGCTCCCCTGGGGCCAGATGAGCTACTGGGCCGCCCAGGTGATCACCAACCTGTTCTCCGCCATCCCGCTCGTCGGCGACACCATCGTCACCTGGCTGTGGGGCGGCTTCGTGGTCGGCAACCCGACGTTGCAGCGTTTCTACGCGCTGCACTATCTCTTGCCCTTCATCATCTTCGCCTTCGTGTTCCTGCACATTCTCGCCCTGCACCAGACCGGTTCCAACAATCCCCTCGGCATCGACCTCACCGCCAAGGACAAGATTCCCTTCCATCCCTACTACACGGTCAAGGACGTCTTCGGTCTGTGCCTGTTCCTGCTGCTCTACGGCGCGCTGGTGTTCTACGCGCCGGATGCCCTGGTGGTGCCGATCAACTACGAGCCGGCCAATCCGCTGCAGACGCCGCTGCACATCGTGCCCGAATGGTACTTCCTGCCCTTCTATGCGATGCTGCGCGCCATCAACTTCGACATCCTGTGGATCATCCCGGCCAAGCTCGGCGGGGTGCTGGTGATGTTCTCCTCGATCCTGGTGCTGTTCTTCCTGCCCTGGCTCGACACCTCGAAGGTGCGCAGCGCCACCTTCCGGCCGCTCTACAAGTGGTTTTTCTGGCTGTTCGTGGCCAACGCGCTCATGCTCGGCTATCTGGGGGCTCAGCCGCCCGAGGGTTGGTATCTGACCCTCTCGCAGCTGGGCACCGCCTATTACTTCCTGTTCTTCCTCGTGATCATGCCGGTCCTGGGCAAGATCGAGCGGCCCCGACCGCTTCCCGAGAGCCTGAGCGAACCGGTGCTCGGCGCCGCCCAACCCCAGCCTGCCAAGTGAGGGAGGAGCAGATGCGCAGGGCTGTTGTCCTTGTGGTGCTGATGGCCTTCGTCTGGGCGGTGCAGGGCGAGGCCGCCGAGGTGACCGAGCCGGTCGAGCGGGAGTGGCCGCAGGAGGGTGTCTTCGGCACCTACGACCGGGCGGCGCTGCAGCGGGGGTTTTTGGTCTTCAAGGAGGTGTGCGCGGTCTGCCACGCGGTCAAATATCTGCGTTTTCGCGATCTCGCCGGGATCGGCTTTCCGGACGAGGAGATCAAGGCGCTCGCGCGCCAGTACACCGTCACCGACTGCTGCGACGACGCCGGGGAGCCGTTCGAGCGGCCGGCGATCCCCGCCGATCCCTTCCCCAAGCCCTTCCCCAACGAACAGGCGGCACGCGCCGCCAACAACGGCGCCCTGCCCACCGATCTGTCGCTGATCGTCAAATCCCGCGAGGGGCACGAGAACTACGTCTACAGCATCCTCACCGGCTATCTCGACCCGCCGGCCGGCGAGGAGGGTCCCGAGGGGGCCTATTACAACCCCTATTTCCCCGGCCACTGGATCGCCATGCCGCCGCCTTTGAGCGAGGGTATTGTCGAATACCCCGACGGCACGCCGGCGACGGTGGAGCAGATGGCCTCCGACGTCACCCAGTTCCTCGCCTGGCTGGCCGAGCCCACCATGGAGGAACGCAAGCGCCTCGGGCTCCGGTTCTTCCTGTTCATGCTGGTGGTCACCGGCATCTTCTACGCCTACAAGCGCCGCATCTGGTCGCGCCTGCGCTAGCCCGGCGGCTGCAGCGCCTATTCCGAACCCCCGCTTTCCGGGCGGGGGTTCGTACTATATAAGCAGCGACAGCAACGGCGGCCAAAGCGGATCCTCCCATGAAAGAGCCAACCACCCAGCGGGGCGGCGGCGATGAGCGCAGGCGGGCGCTGGATGCCGCCATCGCCCAGATCGAACGGGCCTTCGGCAAAGGCTCGGTCATGCGGCTCGGCCAGACCGACCGGTCGATCGAGGTGGAGGCGATCTCCACCGGTTCCATCGGCCTGGACATCGCCCTCGGCATCGGCGGGCTGCCCCGCGGACGCATCGTCGAGATCTTCGGTCCCGAGAGCTCGGGCAAGACCACCTTGACCCTGCATGTGGTGGCGGAGGCCCAGAAACAGGGCGGGGTGTGCGCCTTCATCGATGCCGAGCACGCCCTCGATCCCTCCTATGCGCGCAAGCTGGGCATCGATCTCGACGAGCTCCTCATCAGCCAGCCCGATACCGGCGAGCAGGCGCTCGAGATCGCCGACACGCTGGTGCGCAGCGGGGCTGTGGACGTGATCGTGGTGGACAGCGTCGCCGCCCTGGTCCCCAAGGCGGAACTCGAAGGGGAGATGGGCGACGCCCACATGGGCCTGCAGGCGCGGCTCATGAGCCAGGCGCTGCGCAAGCTGACCGCCTCGATCGCCCGCT
>JALSGY010000033.1 GCA_026982515.1 Paracoccaceae bacterium | reverse complement strand
AGCAGGATGTCGGCGCCCTTCTCATCAAGCGGGATGCGCACCGAGATGCCGGTGTCGTCCTCGATGTCCTCCTCAAGGTCCTCCAGCGTGGCGCGCAGGGCCTTGGGGTTCAACCCCAGGTTGTTGCCGACGGTCTTGACCTTGCCGATGATCTCGTTGGAGTATTTCTGCCCGACCCCCACGTGATCGAGAATTTCACGCGCCGCCATGGTGATCTCGGCAGTGTCGATCCCGTAGGGGCAGAAGACCGAACAGCGGCGGCACTCGGAGCACTGGTGATAGTAGGAATACCATTCCTGCAGCACCTCTTCGGTCAGATCGCGTGCCCCCACCAGCCACGGGAAATACTTTCCCGCAAAGGTGAAATAGCGCCGATAGACCGAGCGCAACAGGTCCTGGCGTGCCACCGGCATGTTCTTGGGATCGCCCGTGCCCAGGAAATAGTGACACTTGTCGGTGCAGGCGCCGCATTTCACGCAGGCGTCGAGATAGACCTGGAAGGCGCGGTTCTTCTCGGCCAGTTCCTTCATCTTGGCCAGCGCCTTTTCCTTCCAGTCGGGCACCAGCTCGCCGGGGAAGCCCAGCTTTTCCTGATGCTCGGGGGCAGCCACGAAGGGCTTGAGGCCCTCCATTGCTCCCGGCTTCAGACAGGGAACGTCCAGAGCGTCTCGGATCTGCTGTTCGATGTCGTTGTTGCCATCGGCCATCGGGCGTCTCCTGTCCTATTTTTCCAGCGCAGCGGCCCAGGGGGCGAGGTGGCGCTTCTCGCGCGGGTTGTCGACCTGGTTGCGTGTCGGGCTGAAGAACACGCCGGGGACATGCAGCAGCTTGGAGATCGGAAAGACCACCATCAGCAGCAGGGCGGCCCACAGATGGACTTGCAGAATCAGATCCGAGGGCAGCTCTCCGATACGCAGGCGCAACAGCCCGAGCATGTAGGCCTTGACCGAGATGATGTCGGTTCTGGTCACGAAGCGCATCAGCAGACCGCTTGCCCCGATCAGGACCAGAAGGGCGAGCATGAGATGATCGGAGGGGCTGGTGATGTAGCGGATCCGCTCTACCAGGATGCGCCGCGCCCACAGCCCCAGGAGCCCCAGAACCATGGTGAAACCGGCATAGGTTCCGTAGGGCTGGGCGAAGGCCACCCAGAACCACACCGGATCGATGAAGTAGCGCAGATGCCGGATCAGGACCAGCCAGAGGCTCATGTGGAACATCCAGCCGAAAAGCCAGATCCACTTGTTGGACTTGAACAGGCTCTCGAAGAACACCACCTCGCGGAACATCCGCAGCACCACGCCCCAGACGGTGGTGGGCGCGGGGGTCGTCGGGATCTTGAGCGGAGCCGGCGTGCGCGCGTATTTCCATACCTTCAGTCCCACACCGACAACCAGCATCAGCGTTGCCGCATAGAACGATAGTGCATAAATCACAGACAGCACGCGGACTCCTCCCGTTGACGCCCAACAATGCGCGTGTTTTCAAGTACTTGTCAGATCAGACACAGCCGGTCGGCTTGGGCAGTCCGGCAATCTTGCAGGCCTGTTTGGCCGGGCCGTAGGGGAACAGCTCGTACATGTACTTGTTGTTACCCTTCTCGGGGCCCATGGACTTCTTGATCGCCTTGATCAGAACCCGCACGGCCGGAGCGATCTGGTATTCCTCGTAGTAGTCACGCAGGAAGTTGACCACTTCCCAGTGTTCGTCGGTCATCTCGATGTTTTCGGTCTTGGCGATCTCTTCCGCCAGTTCCCTGCTCCAGTCGGAAAGGTTGGTGATGTAACCTTCCTCGTCATGCTCGACCACTTGGCCGTTCACCTCATATGCCATCTTGGATCTTCCTCTCTTCAAGTTTCTCTTGGTGCCCGAAGGCGGTTTTGCCGCTTACAGCCAGGACTGTGTCCGGTCGTGTTGGGTGACCAGATCCACAAACCCTTCATAGTCGACGCCGCTGACCTCTCCCAGAAGCCTGCCGGGATCGATGCCGCGCGCCTTCACGTCCTCGTTCAGAACATAGAGCGAGACCCCGGCCGCGCTCTCCTTCACGATTTCCGAAAGTGCAGAGCCTTCGATACCCCCGTAGATTCCGTCCTCGATCAGCAGCACGGCATCGCCCTCCCTGCAATGGTTGAGGCAGCTCAGAAGCGTCTGGGTTTCGAAAGGCGATTTGTTCACGGTGTGCAGTGTAGACATCTCTTTCCCTCAGAAACTCAGGATCACGTCCTGTTCGGCCATGATCTCGGCCATTTCGGCACGGCTGACGATGCGGATCGAGGGCTTTTCGGCCCAGTCGTCGTCCTCGTCCTCGTACATGATCTCCTGCAGGTCGTCCTCGGTGAGGCCGCGCTCTTCAAGGGATTCGCGCTCCACATACAGCTTGTTCACGTCATAATCGCCCAGGGCCCGGAAGGTCGGCGAGAAGTTCTTGACGCCGATGCCGGCGGTATCCTGCCCCTTGGTCAGCTGGAACACCCCGTCGTCGAGGAAGGCCAGCGCCACGTCCTGTTCGAAGGCGGCGCCGATCAGGACCACCTCGAGGCTTTCAAGCGCGTAGATGGTGCCGTAGGGCGCCTTGCGATTGACGTAGAGGAATTTCTTGGTGTCAGACATTCATCCCTCCCTCAATCGCCGAACATGACCAGGCGATCCGTCTGGATGCCCATCTCGATCAGCTGGCCGAGACCGGAAATCCGGAAGCCCTCGGCGATGTTGTTGGCGTCCTTGCCCTGGCGCTCGGCCTCGTTTTCATCCAGCAGGCCCCGGCGCTGTGCCGCGGCGATGCAGACCACCATGTCGATGCCATGCTCCTTGGCCAGCTCCGTCCAGTTCTTCTGGATGTTGCGCTCGTCCTGCGGCGGCACCGACAGGCGCGTCGCGACGTTCACCCCGTCGTGATAGAAGAACACCCGCGGCACTTCGTGGCCCTTGGCGAGCGCGGCCTTCACGAAGTGATAGGCCGTATCCGCCGCCTGATGGGTATAGGGGCCTTCGCTTATGACGACTCCGATCTTCACGTTGCTTTCCCTGTCTCAGAAGCGCACATGCGCGGACATGTTCATGGTCTTGCGGGCACCGGTCCAGGTGTCGATGTGGTGCTTGGTGAAGGCCAGGTCGGTCATCTCGAAGAACCGCTTCCAGCCGATCCGCTCGATCCACTCGCCCATGCGCTCCCAGTGCTTGGCGTCGGACTTGTAGGCCTCGACGATGCGGCCGACCACCTCCTTGACCTCGGGCCAGTGCGGGGCGTTGTTGGGCAGGTTGGCCACCGCCAGCTTGTGGAAGGTCGGCTTGGAGCGGGCCGAAGAGTGCTTGCCGCCCACCCAGATGGCGATCTTGGTGCTTTCCTCGCCGTTGATCTGCATCGGCGGGCACGGCGGGTAGCAGGCGCCGCAGCAGACGCATTTCTTCTCGTCCACCTCCAGCGAGGGCTTGCCGTCCACCAGCGCCGGACGGATCGCGGCCACCGGGCAGCGGGCCACCACGGCGGGGCGTTCGCAGACGTTCGCCACCAGGTCGTGGTTGATCTTCGGCGGCTTGGTGTACTGCACGTTCACCGCGATGTCGCCCTGGCCGCCGCAGTTGATCTGGCAGCAGGAGGTGGTGATGCGCAGGCGGTTGGGCATCCTTTCCTGCACGAATTCCTTGTGCAGCATGTCCATCAGCCCCTTGACCACGCCCGAGGCGTCGGTGCCGGGGATGTCGCAGTGCAGCCAGCCCTGGGTGTGCGAGACCATCGAGATCGAGGCGCCGGTGCCCCCCACGGGGAAGCCCTCCGCCTCGAGCTTCTCGATCAGGGGCTGCACCTTGGCCTCGTCCTTGACCAGGAACTCGATGTTGGAGCGCGTGGTGAAGCGCACGTAGCCATCGCCGTATTCATCGCCGATGTCGCAAAGCTTGCGGATGGTGAAGACATCCATCTGCCGCTGGGTCCCGGCCCGGACGGTGAAGATCTCGTCGCCACTCTTGGAGACGTGGCGCAATACGCCGGCGCGCGGGCGCTCGTGCCAGTCCCAGTTGCCATGGTTCTTCTTGAGAACCGGATGCATGAACTGGAAGTGATCCGGAACCCCGACCTCGTCGGGCATCCTGGGGGTTGCGTTTGCCTGTTGTTCCATCATGTCCTCCCTCGCTGCCGGCGGGCGCCGGCAGGGTAAGCTGTGTTTCGGGGCAGCGCCGGGGTTACTCGGCGCTGATCTGCATTCCGGCTTCGCGCGCCTTGCGCTCGAACCACTTGGCGGCTTCCTCGTCGAAGTCGTCGGTGCGCACGTAGCACGAGGTGCGCGGGTGGTTGACCATGTTCGGATCCGGATCGATCTCCATCGCCTCGAGGAAGGCCGGCAGGCCGACCCGGTCGATGGTCTCGCCGATGCGCTCGTGTTCCAACGCGTTGTCGGCGAAGAATTCCACCACGTTCTCGGCGAATTCCTCCAGCTTCTCGAAATCCTCGTCGGTCTCCAGTTTCATGAACGGGATCACCTGGATGCCCATCATGTCGCCGGTCTTCAGGGCGCGCTTGCCGCCGATCATGATCGACACGCCCTTGTCGTCGCCGGGGCTGAGCGCCTTGGTCATGACGTTGATGCAGTGCATGCAGCGCACGCAGGAGGAGTTGTCGATCTCCAGCGTGTCGTCGTCATTGAGCGAGATCGCCCGCGTCGGGCACATGTTGACCACCGTGTCGATGGTATACTTGCGGCCCACCCTGGCGATGTGCTCCTTGACCTTCTCCTGGTCGATCTTGATGTCGTCGCGCCAGGTGCCGATCACCGCGAAGTCGGCGCGGTGGATGGCGTTCACGCAGTCATTCGCGCAGCCCGAGAACTTGAACTTGAACTTGTAGGGCAGCGACGGGCGATGCATCTCGTCGAGCAGCGAGTTGATGATCGTGCGGTGCGCGCGCGCCTCGTCAAAGCAGGACTGCTCGCAACGGGCACGGCCGACGCAGCTCATGGCGGTGCGCAGGGCGGGGCCGGCGCCGCCGAGGTCGAAGCCCAGCTCGTTGAGCTCGTCGAAGGCCGCCTGCGTCGCCTCGGTGGTGCAGCCCTGGAACATGATGTCGCCGGACTGGCCGTGGAAGGCGATCAGGCCGGAGCCGTGGCGCTCCCAGATATCGCACATCTTGCGCAGGACATCGGTGGTGTAGTGGAATCCCGGGGGCGGCATCACTCGCAGAGTGTGGAATTCCTTCGATTCGGGAAACTTGTCGGCAACTTCCGAGAAGCGCGGGATGATCCCCCCGCCATAGCCGAAGACCGAAACGGTGCCACCCTTCCAGAAACCGAGCTTCTTCTCATAGGAGTGATTGAGCTGGCCCAGAAGGTCATTCATTATCTTCCGGTTGTTCGGCGAGCCCTCATCGCGCAGCCGCTTCAGGCCGGTCACGAAGCTCGGCCAGGGGCCACCCTCAAGCTGATCAAGATGGGGCGTCGGATGCTTGTCCGACTTTCCGGCTTCGGTTTTGCCGTCAATCGAGTCGCCGTCTTTCATTCTTTCCTCCCAGACATGCGGGCCGGAGCCCTTGCGCCGCGTTCCTTACCCGGACAGGCGGGCTCCCCCGCCGCCTCGTGATCAAAGCACACCCTGACCATCACCGGGTACTGTTCGTGCACTTTAATCTATACATCTCAATAATCGAATGTAAAAACAAAAAAGCAAGCCATTATCCGCGCTTTCGCCGAAGTCGCCCCGCAGGAGGGCAGAATGCGGGAGGCGGGACAGGACAGGATCAGGTGAATGATCGAAAATACCGATATCCTGCAAGCATTTGACTGGAGAGAGCTGTCCTCCGGCAGCCGCTACGCTTCATGGCGTTCCCGCAAGCTGAAACTGGCAGAACAGGCGCTGGGGCTGGCCCCGGTGGAGATTGAAAATATCGCGAATCCCTCCGAATCCGAGCGCCGGGAGATCATTCTGCGCTGCAGAATGAACAATTATGCCCATTACGCCGCGCCGGCCGATTCCCGCGATCCCGAACGCACGCGCTACGATCTGCGCGCCTTCGCCGCCGCCTTCGGGCTGAAGATCGCCGAGGCGCACCGTTCGGCCGAGGAGGCGGGGATCGTGGCCCTGCGCGTCTCGGCCGATCCCTGCAGGCGCGGCTACATCCCCTACTCCACCAGGCCGATGAACTGGCACACCGACGGCTATTACAACGCCCCCGAAGACCGCATCGACGGCTTCGTGCTCCATTGCGTGGAACAGGCGCTGGCGGGCGGACGGAACCAGCTGCTGGACCCGGAAATCGCCTATATCCGCCTGCGCGACGAAAACCCCGCCTATGTCGAGGC
>JALSGY010000032.1 GCA_026982515.1 Paracoccaceae bacterium | reverse complement strand
GGCGTGGTCAAGGTGTTCCATGCCGCCCGGCAGGATCTGGAGATCTTCTTCATCGAATACGGGGTGATCCCGAAGCCGCTGTTCGACACCCAGGTGGCGGCCATGGTCTGCGGTTTCGGCGATCAGGTGGGCTACGAGACCCTGGTGCGCAAGATTGCCCGCACGCAGCTCGACAAGACCTCGCGCTTCACCGACTGGTCGCGCCGGCCGCTGTCGGAGGTGCAGAAGGCCTACGCGCTGGCCGATGTCACCCATCTGCGCACCATCTACGAATCCCTGGCCGAGCAGATCCGCAGGACCGGCCGCCAGGAATGGGTGGCGGAGGAGCTTCAGGCCCTGACCAGCCCGCAAACCTACATCATCCGTCCCGAGGATGCCTGGAAACGTATCAAGACCCGCACCGCTTCGGGGAAGTTCCTGGCCGTGGTGCGCGAGCTGGCACGCTTTCGCGAGGAATATGCCCAAAGCCGCAACATTCCGCGCAACCGGGTGTTCAAGGATGACGCGCTGCTGGAACTGGCCTCGACAAGGCCCGCCACGCTGCAGGATCTGGGGCGCTCGCGGCTGCTTTTGCGCGAGGCGCGCAAGGGGCCGATCGCCGAGGGCATCCTCGACGCGATCCGCGCCGGGCTGGCCTGCCCTCCCGATGACTATCCCAGGCCGGTCAACGGGCGCGAGCAGATGCAGGTGAACCCGGCGCTGGCCGATCTGCTGCGGGTGCTGCTCAAGGCGAAATCGGAATCCGCCGGCGTGGCGCAGAAGCTGATCGCCTCGGCTGCCGAACTGGACATGCTGGCCTCTGGCCGGCGCGACGTGCCGGCCATGCGCGGCTGGCGGCGCAAGGTGTTCGGCGAGGATGCACTGCGGCTGTGCGAGGGACGGGTGGGGCTGGCCCTGCGCGGCAGGAACGTGGACGTGATCGAGCTGGAACCGGCCGGAAGCGCCGGCAGCTGAGTCTTCCTCTGCCGGACTTCATGCCTCCGGCGGGGATATTTTCAAGGCATCGAAGGGGCTCAGGCCCCCGGGCTGTTCAGCGCCGGGCGGTGCGGCTGTTGGTGGTGCCGATCACCCGGATGGTGCGGATGCCGTGCAGCCGTTCCCCGGGGATGAAGGCCCCGGCCGTGATCTGGCGGGCGTAGGCGGTGCCCGTGGGCATTGCCCGGCCCGGGGGGCGGGCGCGGAACTCGAAGGCCATCTCACCCCGGCGCGGGGCGGCCACCGGTACCAGGCCCGCGTCGAAATAGCCCAGGGTGGGGGACAGGCCGGTGGCGCGGACGATGATTCCGTAGGGCGTGCGCTCCACCGCCACGGCGGTGATCTTCTCGATCAGCGGGCGGCGGTCCACGGCCACCGGAAAGCCGCCGCGCGGGGCAAGTGTTTCAGGCCGGGCCGACGCGCCGCCTCCGAACCAGTTGATCGGGGTGAGGCTGCCGCTGCCGCCGCCGCTGCCGCTGCCGGCGCAGCCTGTCAGTGTCAGGACCACCATGAATGCAAGAATCGTCCGCACGAGTACGCCCCCTTTGCCACCTTTCCCCCGGCCAAAACCGGATTGCGCGAAAAGTCTAAGCCGGACTGGACCTTTCGGGCGTGGATGCTTAGGTGGGGCCCGGAAACGGAGGGATGCATGGCCAGCGAAGCGTTCGAAGAGATTGCCGAGACTTTCGATTTTCTCGACGACTGGGAAGACCGCTATCGTCACGTGATCGATCTGGGCAAGGCGATGGCGCCCTTGGAGGAGAACCTGCGCGTGCCCGCCACCAAGGTGCATGGCTGCGCCAGCCAGGTGTGGATCGTGCCCGAGATCGAGGGCGAGGGCGAGGCGGCGGTGTTCACCTTCCGCGGCGATTCCGACGCGATGATCGTGCGCGGGCTGATCGCGATCCTGCAGGCGCTCTATTCGGGGCTGACCGTGGGCGAGGTGCTGGCGGTGGATGCCCCGCGCGAGCTGGCGCGGCTGGGCCTTGACGAGCATCTTTCCTCGCAGCGCTCCAACGGGCTGCGGGCCATGGTGGAGCGCATCCGCACCCTGGCGCAAAAGGCACTGGAGCAGGGCGCGGCCTGACCGGGACGTTCACGAAAGCCGGTTGCCGGCCGTCCCCGTTGCGGCCGTGCTCAGGCTCAGGCGAAGCTGTTTTTCCACCTCGATGATGGCAAAGAAGGCCGCGCCGATGGCCACGATCAGCAGCCCGTCGGCCAGGGGCACCGGAAGGGTTCCGAAAATCCTTTGCGCCAGCGGCAGATAGGTCACGGCAAATTGCGCGGGGATCAGGATGGCCAGGCAGATCCATATCGCGCGGGTGCCGCGCAGCGCGGTCACGCTCAGCGAGGTTCCGAAGATGTTCCTGATGAAGAACAGGTGGAATATTTCCAGCACGATCAGCATGTTCATCGACATGGTCTGAGCCAGTTCCAGCGGGTAGCCCCTGTCCTGGGCATAGGAAAAGACGCCGAATGTCGTTGCCGCAAACAGCAGTGCGACGAAGATCACATGCCACACCAGAGCCCCCGACAAGAGCGGCGCGTGGCGCGGGCGCGGCGGGCGGCGCATGGTGCCCGCCTCTGTCGGCTCGAAGGCCAGGGCCAGCCCCAGGGTGGTTGCGGTGATCATGTTGATCCACAGGATCTGGACGGGTGAGACCGGCAGCGCCAGCCCCAGCAGCAGAGCCACGGCGATCGTCGCCGCTTCGCCGGCACTGGTGGGCAAGGTCCATCCGATGACCTTGCGGATGTTGTCATGGACCGTCCGCCCCTCGCGCACCGCGGCGACGATCGAGGCGAAGTTGTCGTCGGCCAGAACCAGCACGGCGGCCTCCTTTGCAGCCTCGGAGCCGGTCTTGCCCATGGCGATCCCGGCATCGGCGCGTTTCAGGGCCGGGGCGTCGTTCACGCCGTCGCCGGTCATCGCCACGGTCAGTCCGTCCGCCTGCAAGGCCATGACCAGGCGCAACTTGTGCTCGGGCGAGGTGCGGGCAAAGATGCTGGTTTCCTGCGCGGCGACGGCCAGGGCGGCATCGTCGAGATCGTCCAGCTCGGCCCCGGTCAGAACGGCATCCGGATTTTGCAGCCCGATCTGGCGGCCGATGGCCGCCGCGGTGCCGGCGTGGTCGCCGGTGATCATCTTGACGGCGATGCCGGCGCCGTGACACTCGGCGATCGCGGCTCTGGTTTCGTCGCGCGGCGGATCGATCAGACCGACGAGGCCGACCAGCGTCAGATGCCCCTGCAGATCGTCCCGGGCAAGACGGTCGGCATCGGTGGTGCGCATGGCCAGTGCCAGCACTCTCTGGCCCTGTGAGGCGATCCTGTGGGCCTCCTCGTGCCAGAACCGCCGGTCGAGCGGTGCCGGGGCGGAAGGTCCGGACTGGTCGGCGCACATGGTCAGAATCTGTTCCGGGGCGCCCTTGACCAGAACAAGGCGCTGGCCGCCCGGTCCGTCGACCATGACCGCCATGAAACGATGGGCCGCATCGAACGGAATCGCATCACGCCGGATCCAGCCTTCCGCCCGGTGGCCGGCTTTGGCCGCGAAGGCAAGCAGGGCGCCTTCCATCGGGTCTCCGGCAACGCGCCAGACGCCGCCGTCCTCCTCCAGGGCGGCATCGTTGCACAAGGCCGCGGCATGGGCCAGATCGTCCAGCTCCCCCGCTGCCGGTGGGGGCAGGATCTCTCCCTCCGGCGCATAGCCGGTACCCGTCACCTGGAAGGATCCGGCTGCGGTCCGGGCCATTGCCACCGTCATTTCGTTGCGCGTCAGCGTTCCGGTCTTGTCGGTGCAGATCACCGATACCGCGCCCAGCGTCTCGATCGCGGGCAGGCGGCGGATGATCGCATTGCGCCGCGCCATGGCCCGGGCCCCGACCGAGAGGGTGATCGTGAGAACTGCCGGCAGCCCCTCGGGAATGGCGGCGACCGCCAGACCGACCAGGGCCATGAACTGTTCGCTGAAGGGCATGTGCTCGACGAAATAGCCGAAGACCAGCAGGGCTGCGGCGATCAGCAGGATCAGTGCCGAAAGCCAGCGGGCAAAGCTGTCCATCTGCGCAACCAGCGGTGTGGTCAGAACCTCGACCTCGTCGAGAAGGCCGCTGATCCGGCCGATTTCCGTATCCGCGCCGGTCGCCGTCACCACGCCGCGCCCGCTTCCCGCGGTGACCAGCGTGCCGCTGAAGGCCATGGAGCTGCGATCTCCAATGGAGGCCCCGGGCGGGGCCGGCTCCGTCCGCTTTTCCACGGGCACCGATTCGCCGGTCAGGACGGCTTCGTTGATGTGCAGCCCCTTTGCCTCGATCAGCCGGAGGTCGGCGGGCACCTTGTCGCCGGCCTCGAGCACCACGACGTCGCCGGGCACGAGGCCGACCGCCCCGATGCTGATGCGCCTGCCATCGCGCAGCACCGAGGCATGCGGGGCCAGCATCGAGCGGATCTCGGCCATCGCATTTTCGGCCCGCCCCTCCTGCACGAAGCCGATCACCGCATTGATGAGAACCACGGCCAGGATCACCCCGGTATCGATCCAGTGCTGAAGCGATGCGGTTACGATCGAGGCCCCGATCAGGACGTAGATCAGCACGTTGTTGAAATGGGACAGAAAGCGCAGCAGCACCGGGCGCGAGGGAGGCTCGGGCAGCCGGTTTTCGCCGTGCCGCGCCAGCCGCCGTGCCGCTTCGGCCGAGGACAGCCCGGTTGTGGAGGCTTCCAGGTTTCTCAGGCAATCGCCCACAGCCATGGAATGGGCCTGCGATATGAACCGTGTCATTTCTCGGCAGCCCTCGGCGTCTTGTTGCAGGAGCCCGTGCGGATCACGGCCCCTACTGTCGCCCGCAGAAGCCTGCCAGCATCCTCTCGCCCCGTCCACCTGGAAAAGGCGCGGCGCAATGCCACTGCAGGCATCCCTTCACGGGTGTTATCCGTTCGGCGAGGCGGGCTTGTGCGTCTTCGCCCCGTCGCGCAGATGATTCATGCCCCGGCGGGCAGGGCCTGACGGCCCAGCCGTCCCGGGATGGCCAGGCCGGCTTGGGTGCCGGACAGGCGGTCCATGTGCCAGGCAAGGGCCAGATTGCTGCTGATGACCGGCAGGCCAAGCTCGGCTTCCAGATCTTCGATGATGTCGAGCGTTCTGAGATTCGTGCAGGACAGGAACAGGCCGTCGAGCCCGCCCGCGCGCGCGAGGCTCAGCGCCGCATCGCGGATCGAGACCGGAGCGATCCGGGCGACGCGGGCCTCCACCTCTTCGCCGAAGGAGAGGGTTTCGCCGACCTCGAAGCCGGCGGCCTCGAAGGCGCGACGGATCGGGGCGGCGACGGAGGGGATATAGGGTGAAACAATTCCCACTCGCCGGAGTGAACATGCCCTGAACGCTGCCAGCGCCGCCGTGAGCGGATCGGTCACGGCCCGGGCATCCGCCTGCTCGCCGATCAGCCGGGCAACCCTGCCGGCCCCGATCTGGGCGGTGCCGGAGGTGCAGGCATAGCCGATTGCATCGAAACGGGTGGCCGGGGGCAACAGGGCCGCGGTGGCGGGCAGGTGCGCCTCCATCGCCCCGATGGTGTCGGTGGTCAGCTCGTCGCCCGACGGGATGCGGCTGACGTAAAGGGCCGTTTGCGGGGCGGGGAACAGGCGGCGGAAATCCTGCTCGACGGTCTCGTCGGCCTTCAGTACGATCAGGCCGAGGCGGCGTTTTCCGATCGGGCCGGTCAGGCTATAGGGAAAGCCGCTCATGGCCCGATCTGCGGCAGTTGGGGCGGCGTGCGCCGGCACAACAGCTCGGGGCCGTCGGCGCGCAAGACCAGGTTTTCCTCATGCACCATGATGCGGCCGGGGGCGACTTCCATCCCCGGCTCCAGGGTCAGCACCATGCCTTCGCGAAGCTCCGTCCGGTCGAGGGGGGTGAAGGAGGGCCACTCGGTCAGCGTGATGCCGAGACCATGCCCCAGCCGCCCGTCAAGCGGCGCATGACCTGCCATTTTCAGCCCCGCGGCCAGAAGACGGTGCGCATCTGCGGCCACCATCCCCGGGCGCAGATGTTCGAGCGCATGTTCGCTCGCCCGCCAGAGCGCGTCATGGGCGCGCCGGGCAGCGTCCGAGGTGGGGCCGATGGCGAAATTGCGGTCGAAATCGCAGAAATACCCCTTCAGGACGGCGCCGGTGTCCAGCATCAGCACGTCGCCGCGCGCCAGCGGTTCGGGCCCAGCCGGGGATATCACGTCGCCATAGCCATCCGGCCCGCCGCCGTCGCCACGGCCCCGCGGCGGATGCTTTCCATGAGCGCCGGGGCGGCTTGCGGCTCGACCACGAT
>JALSGY010000031.1 GCA_026982515.1 Paracoccaceae bacterium | reverse complement strand
CCAACCCATCCGCCGTTGGGCGGCGGGGTGAACCGCGCGATCCCGAGAGGCTCTGCGCCCGCGGCCGCCCCTCCGCCTGCGCTACCTGCCGTAAGCGGACTCCAGGCGGTTCCGTCGAACTGGAGGAACTGACCTGCGGTCCGGTCGTAGATCAACCACCCGGCAGAGGGGGCGTAGTAAACCCAGGCGCCGTTGTCCCGAACGGCCAGACTGTTTGTATTTGCGCCCCCGGTAATCCGGTAAATGTCGCCATCCGCGGGCGTGGTCGGTTCGGATGCCACAGAGTCAAGAATCGCCCCCTGGCAGAGCACTGAGAGCCGCCGGAGGTTCTCGTTCATCCCGGTATCCCACAGGTCCGAGCCGTAATCCCAGAAACCGGTCAGCCCCAGACCCGGGAGCGCGCGTTCACCAGCCATTCGTCAGCCTCCGTAAGAACGCCCGTAGGCAGCGCCGTAGCCGGTCGGCGCCGCACGGGCGGAAATGATCGTGTCGGTTCGCGCGTTTGCGCGAAACCATCGCCGCAAAAGCCTGTTCCTGATCCGTCTCATGGCGGCTATGTCACGACATAGGCCGCGACGATGTTCGTTTCGTCCGGCTCCTGGGAGCGAAGGAATACGAGGTCCGCCACGTCCAGCCCCGGCAACGGCAGGTCCTCAATGGCGCCGCCATAGAGCAGCATCCCTTCCATTGACTGTGGCCCCGGGTCCGACGGCGCGACCTGCACCAACACCGGGCCGGTTGTCTTGAGCTGGAGCGCAACGAAATTGGTGCCGCCGCGCGGCGTGACCGGCGTCCATCCGTCTGCGTTGACCTGAATGTCTGTGGTGAAGGCCATAAGCTCCTCACGGCGAATCATCTTTTAGGTGAAAGTATAATATCCGCCTATGTCATTTCACAACCCGAAGTGCTGAACCTCGGAGAGGCCTCCCAAAGTGCGGCAGGCATCCAGCGATAAGTCACTGAAGAGTGACGGGCCTGTTGACTCGTTCACGAAAAGTTGAAGGGTGTCGCCTTCGAACTGCGGCGTTTGAGGACCTCACTTGCATAAATAACTGTGTGAGCGGTCAACAGTGCCGATTTCACGATCTTTCAATCTACGAACAAGGAGAAAAATATGAAATACCAAGTATTTAAGTCACTATCTAGGCGATCTATTTTCGCCTTCGTAGAGCAAGGGCATGATGAAAATCTTCCCGACCCCGAAGAGATGAAATGGGTCCTTTTCAAGGACAACGTTCCGGTTGCTCCGGGCTTGATTGGAGCTGACCCAACCGCTGTGAGGCACGACGTCGAAAACAAAGGGTTCTATGTGACAAAAGCCGAAATAATTATTGATGTTCGGGTGGCGGAAGGGGACTTCTCCTAAAGTTGGGGCCTCATTATTCGGCCGACAATCTTCTTGGTGTGCAGATTGTTGGCCGTCACTTTCGATCACGCTGCACCATACCGCTGCCCATAGAGCCGCCCGTAGCCGCCGAGCCGGAAGTCAAACGCCCGCCGTGCGCCCGTGCGAGAGCGCAATCCGTTTCGCTCCGACAGAAACTCGATGCTGCCGAACTCGACTCCGGCGAAGTCGGCGGGGAACAGCGTGGCCGACGTCCCGGTCAGCCCGGAAATGACGTTCGCCTCGGCGCCCGTATCGTCGAGGATGCGCAGAACGGTCGTCTGACCCGGCTCGGGGGTTGCGTTGGCGTCATCCCAGCGCAGGGCAATCTGGTCCTCGGAAGTCCGGTTGCGGTTGGCCCAGGTAACGGGAACGCTCGCGGGCATTCCGGTTGCCGTGTAGTCGGCCAAACCGAAGCCATTGCCGTCGATCTGGCAGTTTGCGGGGCGAAACGGCAGATGGGGGCGCTCGGTTGCGGTGTAAACAAGATCGAGGGCATCGGCATAGGCCAGTCGGCCCTCGCTCATCTTCGGCAGGAGCCGATAGGTCACGGTTTCGCCCCCGGCCCGGTCCTGCGGGTCGCGGCGCGTGCCGCCGTCTGGGAACTCCCAGACGCGGCTTCCCGCAGGCCAGCTTTCCGGGATCGTGTCATAAAGGCCCCGGACGATGGTCCACTCGCCAGTGGCGCTGTTGTAAGAATCCAGCATGACGATTTCATGCTGAGCTTCGGACGACCCCAGCATCAGCAGATCGCCCGCGTCAGCCTGACCCGCGGTGACGGTGCTGACGAGGCTCCCGGGCAGAGTGCTCGTAATCTCCGGCACCAGCGCCGCAGTTGTGAAGCCCGACCGAACCGGGGGGAACGTCGCAACGGCCTCGATCGCAGTCGAGCCATTCCCTTTCGTGACCGCCGTATGCGCCTGAATGTCGGCGACATAGGCGTTATCGTGCGACCCCATCAGAAGAACCCCGACGCTGGGGTAATTGTCGTCCACATCAGCCAGGGTGTAGCCGTTGCGCAGAAGTGTCGGCAGGGGGGCGGTAAGGGCCAGTTCGGCGCTCAACGGCGAGGGGGCCTCACGCCCCGACGACCAGGCCGAGGTCTGTCCGCCGGAATAGACGGTCTGGTCGAGCGAGAAAATGTCTTCCACGACCTCCAGCTTGATCGTTCGTGATTTGGGCGTGCCGTAATCCACCGACAGCACCCGCACCACCATGTCCGAAATCCCGTCTTCGGGCCACGAGAGCGAGCGCACGTCACCGGGGCGAATATCCCACTGGCTGCGGTCCACCTCGACCGTCGCCGAAAACAGCGGATAGCCCGAGGCGATCACATCCCGGTTCGCCAGTTCTTGCGCGAGATAGGGGTTGCGCACCCCGTAATAGTTCCGCGTCTCGGAGATCACTCCGCCCTGGGTGGCGATATTGGCGAGGTTGTGGGCAGTGACGGTCGCCTCTTTCTCGGTCTGCGGATCGGTGTAGGTGACGTTGATCTCGTTGATCGTTTCGCCCCAGGCCTTGCGCTTGCGCTTCTTTGCCCGGCAGTTGCTCGGGTTGAGCTCTGTCATGCCGGTCGTATCGTAGTCATTACGCAGCAGGCGCAAGGTCCACAGGCCGGTTGCCGGATCGACGAACAGGACCGCCTGGATGTGGTCGAGAACCTCCTGGATGAAGCGTTCGATCTCGGTCTGACGGGTCCAGATCATCGAAAGGCCGAAATGCTCGTTGAACAGGGTCGCGGCCGCCGCATTGAAACTGGCCGTGTCGATGTTCGCAGGGTCCTCGCCCTTGCCCCATTCCGGGTTGACGAGGCATTCGTGGATGATGTGCGCGGGGTTCGCGTCGGGCAGAACGCCAAGCCCGCCATCAAGCGCGCAATGATTGTCGAGAAAGCCGGGATAGCTGGTGGTGCCGTTCCGCGCGTTAATGTCCACGGTCGAAAAGAACGGGAGGGTCAGAACAATCCGCCCGCGGAAGGCGACGTATCGGGCACCCGTTGGAACCGCCACACTGTCTGTCGCGACCGACAGGTTCCCGTCAAAGCCCATGCTGTCCGAGACCTTGGGGTTGCCCGGCGGAGTGATCTGGTTGGCGAAGTCGATGCTGCCGTCGGGCAGTGCGCCGAAATAGGCCATTTCCACGAAGGCGTTCCCCGAGGCAGGATCGGTGCTGTTGTTCATATGGGCGAAGCCCGAGAACCCGGCCTGCGTCTGGACCTGACCGAGGTCGATCATGCTGGTCGAAATCCCTAGGCTGAACAGATCGACAACCGTGCCGGGATCATCCTGCCAGGAACCGAGGGGGCCGTTCTTGATCCACAGCCCGGCGTCATGCTGTTCGGGCGGCGGGGTGAAAACGATCCATTCCCCGGTCGATTCATCGCGGCCCGTGATCGGCCAGACATAGGCATAGGTCGGATCGAGGGTCTTGGGGATGCGCGTTGTGCTGACCTTCACTCCGGGCAGATATGGATTGTTCGACGTCCAGCGGAAACCTCCGCCGCTGTCGCCCCACGGACTCGGCAGGCGATCTCCGGGGTTGGCCCCTACAACCGGGGCATACCCCGTTCCAGCACTCTTCGACAGGCCGCCCCGGAAGAAGAGGTGGGCCAGTCCCCGATAGCCCGGCATGGTAGCCACGGTTCGGCCGAGGCGCGAGGCGAGGGATACCGACGCCTTCTGCTCGTCGTCCCCGGTAAAGACTTCGACCACGCCGACCACGCCCCCTTCGGCGTCGTCGCCCCCGAAAAGGTCCGGTTGTCGAACCGCGATTTCAGAGGCTTCCTTCGCGTGGCCGCACCAGATCGGCTTGTCCTTCACCCAAATCTGGTTGAACCGGTCAACCGGGCCGTGGCAGATGCCATAGTCCATCGACAGCAGGAAGTCATAGACCTCCCGTTTAGACCCCTTGCCCATTTCCACGCTCCTTTCTCGCAACCTCGATGCAGCGCTTCAAAGCCGCGTCGTCGATGTGCTCGATTTCCTCGATTGGGATGCCCTGGCGCACAAAGACCCGAAAATCCTGCCCGTGGGCCTCACAGAGGCGCCGGACACCCGCCACGCAATACCCGGCCTTGCGGCAGTCGTGGATCGTCAGGCGCAGCGTCATTTGCCGCCCCCGGCCTTGCGGGTGACGATTTCCTTGTCGCCATACCAGAGGATGTTGAGGCCCGAGACGGTGACGGAGCCGAAGACAACGGGGATCGGCCGACCGGCCTCGGCGGTTGGGTTTTCCAGGTCCTCCAGTTCCGGCGGCTTGGGCGGTTTCGGCTTCGGCATCAGCAGGTAGCCGATGACGTTGAGCGCGATCCCGATGAGGAGTTGAACGAAGATTCCCATGGTTCCTAGGTGTGGTTGTTCTTGCCGACAGGATTGACGGTGGGGATGAAAGGCTGCCCGCCGTAGTTCACGACGTTGTTGTGCAGGTTCTCGCAGTCATCGAGTGCGTGGTTGCACCCCAGAATGACCGTCACAGGATCATTTGCGGCCAGTGTCAGCACCGGCCCGCTGAGCACGAGTGTCGCCGTCCCTTCGACCCGCAGAATGGTCCGGCGCTCGGTCCCTGCCGCACCGCTCCATTCGGCCAGCCCGCCAATGTATTTCTCGGGCGCAATGCCGCTCAGCCCCCACGGTTCGACAAGCGTGATCCGGTTTCCCGTCGCGCCGCTCACCGTGGCGGTTGCGCTGGCCGCTGCCTTGTCGGCCCGGCAGCGTGTGCCGTAGAGCACCAAGGGGCACGGCCATTGGTAATGGCGCCGCAGACCGGGGCGTTTCATGCTCGCGCTTACCGCCTCGCAGGTCAGGACGGCCTTGTTCTCGTCGCGCTGGGCTTCGAGCACCCGCCCCATCCATGCGACAGGGAAATTCTCACCAAGCGCCCACGAAGACGGATCGTCGGGGTTGGGGACGTGGCCCTGTCGAACCCGCAGGGTGACGATCTGCCCGGGCGGATAGATGCGAAAGAGATTGGCGATCTGACTGGTAGCGGGGACCGTGACCCGGATTTCATTGGCCTCCAGCTTGCCGCGCGTCCTGATATTGGTCCGCGAGATCGGTAGCGGGTCGTAAGTAATGCCGTTGTGAAGCACCTGCGCCGAACCGTCAGTATAGGCATGATAGTCGTTCGCACCGGGGCCATAGGTGAACTGGTAGAGTTCCACCGGTTGTCCGCGATCCCGGCTGGTTTCGTAGTCGTTCAGCGCCATGTCACGGGGCCTCCTTCGGCAGGGTCTGCATGGTCATCTCGACGGTTGCGACCGCATTGGTCAGCCACTTCACCTCCAGCTTGTCGGCCGCAAACCGCCAGAGTGGGCACCAGGACAGCACGGTGTCCGGCGTCACGTCCTGCGCCCACGGATCGGTCATGGTCAGCAGGGTGTCGTTCAGGAGCGTCGTCTGGAACGCGGCGATACGGTTGATCTGGTAGCTGCCATCCGGGAAGCTCGCGTGAATGCAGTCGAGGACCGGGTGGTTCTCGTAAGCCGCGCGGAAATCCGGGCCTTCGATTTCCAAGTTTGAGCTTCCACCCGGGGCGGTCACGCGCGCACGCCAATCGCCGCCGAAAGTCGGGGCGTAGAAAGCGCCCCGCTTGCCCTTTTGACGCAGGAAAAAGGCGGCAAGGGTTTCCGCGGCGTCGGCCGAGACCTCGGTGAATCCAAGCCGGACCTGCCGCGTGCTGTGGGCCACCGGCGTTCGAAGGTCGAACAATCCGCGCCCCGGATCGAACATCTGGAGCTGCGCTGTAAGAGAAATCCGCGGCCGCCGCCGCCAGTCGGGCCGGGCAAGTAACACATCGCGGCCACCAAACTGGGCAGGCGTCAGGGGCGGGGCGACGGGTGAGACGGCCGGGTTGATGCGGTATTCGACCGAGGCCTCCCAGAGGGAATCGGTGTGCGCCCGGAAATCCACCGTGCCGTCAGCCCATGCT
>JALSGY010000030.1 GCA_026982515.1 Paracoccaceae bacterium | reverse complement strand
CCTGCGGGCACCAGATCGGCTGTGCGCAATGCGATGCCCGCATGGTCGAGCACCGGTTTCTCAAGCGCCTCGTCTGCCATCAGTGCGGCGAGAGCACCCCCTTGCCGGAGGCCTGTCCCGACTGCGGGGCCGAGGGCCGGCTGGCCCCCGTGGGGCCCGGGGTCGAGCGGCTGGCCGAAGAAGTGGCACGGCTTTTCCCCCGGGCCCGCGTGGCGGTTCTGTCCTCGGATCTGTTCGCCTCTGCCCGCGCCCTCAAGGCCCGGGTGCGGGAGATTTCCGAAGGGGCGCATGACATCGTCATCGGCACCCAGATCGTGGCCAAGGGGCACAACTTTCCGCATCTGACCCTGGTCGGGGTGATCGACGCCGATCTCGGGCTGCAGGGCTCGGATCTGCGTGCGGCCGAACGCACCTTCCAGCTGATGCGGCAGGTGGCCGGACGGGCCGGGCGGGGCGACAGACCGGGGCAGGCGCTGCTTCAGACCTTCCAGCCCGAGCACCCGGTGATCCGCGCCATCCTGGCCGGCGACGAAGAGGGCTTCTGGCGCGCCGAGGCCGCACAACGCCGCGCTGCGGGCATGCCCCCCTACGGGCGGCTGGCCGGGATCATCCTTTCGGGGCCAGACGCCCGGGGCGTTTTCGATTTCGGCAATCTGCTGGCCCGCAATGCCGCGCCGCTCACGACCATCGGCGCGCGCGTCTACGGGCCTGCGCCGGCACCCATCGCCCGCATTCGCGGCCGCCACCGGGTGCGTCTGCTGGTCAAGGCCGACAAGGCGGCCCCTCTGCAGCCGGCGCTGGCCCGCTGGGTGGGGCAATTCCGTCTGCCTGCCGATCTGCGCCTGCAGATCGACATCGACCCCCAGAGCTTCTACTGATCCGCCCCGGCCGGCGGGCGAAGTGAAGAAGTGAATTCGATCAAACGCGACAGGCCCTGGCCGAGCGTGCAGGATGAGCGCTCTCTTTCAGGCGGCCGCCTGGCGCCACGGGCGGCGGTCGATCACCAGGTCGGCGGCCATGGCGCCGGCCCACATGGCTGTCAGGGCCACCCAGGCAGTGCCGAGCGCGATGGAGGTGCCGGTTACCCCGTTGCCGATCGCGCAGCCCCCCGCCAGCATTCCGCCAAAGCCCATCATCGCCGCTCCGGTCATGGCGCGCTTCATGTTGTCGGCGTCCTGGAAGCCCTGGAAGCGCAGCTCTCCGGCAAGCCAGGCGGCCAGTAACGAGCCCAGAAAGACCCCGGGGATCAGCCCGATGTCGAACCCCAGCACCGAGTTGCGGTCGAGAAAATACATCAGCATGTTGGCCGAGGGGCCGGTGAAGGTGACGCTTTTCACCTGCATCGGTTCGAAGCTGACCTGCGCCAGCGCGAAGGTCAGCACCCAGCCCACGGCGATCGAGAAACCCACGCCCGAGGCGAAGAACAGCACCGCAATGCCGATCCGGTTTTTCAGGGAGACGTGGATTGCGAACAGGGCAATGGCTGCGCCGAGCACCAGCCCCGAAGCCTCTGGCAGCCCCAGTGCGACGATCAGGTCCACATTGCGTCCGCCGGGGGTGATCCACAGCCGCGCGAGAGCGTCGCGCAGCGGCGACAGCCAGCCCGAGAGGCTCATCTGGGCAAAGACCGCGAAGATCAGCCCCGAGACCACCGAGCGCAGGTTGCCGGTGGCGGCCAGCACCAGCAGCCGCCCCGAGCAGCCGCGTGCCATCACCATCCCGATCCCGAAGATCAGCCCGCCGATCACCGCCCCCGACCATGAACCGGAGACCGCCATCATCCGTGCGTCCTCTGTCCGCATCAGCCCCGCCAGGCCCGCGGCCTGGACCCAGAACAGGGCCGTGGAGAATGTCAGGAGCCAGACCGAAACCCTCGGCCCGATCCGTCCGCGGGCAAATTCCACCGTCGCCGCGCGCAGGCAGAAGGAAGAGCGCTGGGCGGCGATGCCGAAGGTCATACCGGTGATCAGGCCGAAGAGGGCGGCGGTATTCGTTTCATCGATGAATTCGACGATCTGCAATATGTCCATCGGCCCGTTCTCCTGGCGTATCGGCGTGATTCTATGCCGTGGCCGGGCAGGATTCCTTGACCTGGGTCATATACATGCGATTATTTGAATATAAATCGCACGCTGGCGCTTGGCCGGTGCGAGGACTATACCGGAAGGGCAGGCAAGGCAGTGAGGCGCGGAAGATGTCCCTTTCCCGATACAAGGAGGAGATGGTCCCCCCCGACGAAGCCCTGCCGGGGCGTGCGGCGCCGATCCCGACGGCGGCATTCCACTTCGTCAACGGCCGCCCCCTGGGCCGGGAACTGCCCGAAGGGATGGCGCGGGCGATGTTCGGGATGGGCTGTTTCTGGGGGGCGGAGCGTCTGTTCTGGCAGCTTGACGGCGTGCATGTCACCCGGGTGGGCTATGCGGGCGGCTACACGCCCAACCCCACCTATGAGGAGGTCTGCACCGGGCTGACCGGCCATAACGAGGTGGTGGAGGTGATCTTCGACCCGGCGGTGATCTCTTACGCCGCGCTGTTGAAACTGTTTTGGGAAAACCACGACCCCACCCAGGGGATGCGCCAGGGCAATGACCGGGGCACCCAGTATCGCTCGGGGATATACTGTTTCACGCCCGCGCAGATGGCCGAGGCGCAGGCCAGCCGCGCGGCCTATGCCCTCCGCCTGGCTGCTGCGGGTTTCGGGCCGATCACCACCGAGATCCGCGAGGCGCCGGCCTTCTATCCAGCGGAGGAATACCACCAGCAATATCTTGCCCGGAACCCTTCGGGCTATTGCGGCATCGGCGGCACCGGGGTGAGCTGCCCGGCAGGCACCGGTGCGCCCTGAGCCTGAGCCCCGGCCCGGAATATATGTGGAGAATGTCATGCCCACCTATTCTGCCCTGACGACCCTTGCCGGACAGGACAGCGCAAGAGCGCTTGGCGAGGCGATGGAGAAGTTGACACCCGAGCCCAGCGGCGTGGGGGTGTTCGAGATCGAGGACGGTTCGGGCCGGTGGGAGGTGGGCGGCTATTTCACCGACCCGCCGGACGAGGCCGCGCTGGCGCTGCTGGCGGCAGCCTTCGGGGCCCGGCCCTTCAGCGTATCGGAATTGCCCGAGGTTGACTGGGTCGCGCACGTGAAGCGAGAGCTTTCTCCGGTGGTCGCCGGGCGGTTCTTCGTGCATGGCAGCCACGATGCGGACAAGGTGCCGATGGGCTCGGTGGGGCTGCTGATCGAGGCCTCGATGGCCTTCGGCACCGGCCACCACGGCACCACGCTGGGCTGCCTGCAGGCGCTGGAGGCGCTGCTGCAGGAAGGTTTTGCCGCCCGCAGCGTGGCCGATATCGGCTGCGGCACCGCGGTTCTGGCGATGGCCGCGGCGCGGGTATTTCCCAACCCGGTGATCGCCAGCGACATCGATCCGGTGGCGGTGGAGGTGGCCCGGGCCAACGTGGCAGCCAACGCGCTGAAGGGGCGGGTAAGCTGCATCGAGGCGGCGGGCTTCGAGCATCCGCTGATTGCCGGGGCTGCACCCTTTGATCTGGTTTTCGCCAATATCCTGAAGGGTCCGCTGATCGAGCTGGCCCCCCGGATGCGTCATCACATGCAGCCCGGCGGCATTGCCATCCTGTCGGGAATTCTCAACGAGCAGGCCGGGGAAGTGGTCGCGGCCTATGCGGATCAGGGATACGATCTGCGCCGAAGCGAAAGCATCGGCGAATGGACAACCCTGGTGCTGGATCGGACAGCCCGCTGATTGGGCCGATTGGTGCCGATGAAACAATGGCCGCTTCCTCGGGAGGCGGCCATTGCGGTTTCCGACCGGGTTCTCAGCGCAGGGAGAGCCTGTCTATATCGCCGCGGCACAGCCCGATGTCCTCGAGCTCGCGGTCGGAGAGCCTGCTCAGTGCCTTGCGGGTGGCCCGGGTGTCGTGCCAGGCGCGGATGGCATGAAGGAGGGCGTTCAGGCGCTGGCCGATTCCGGTGCCGTGGAAGCCCCCGCGAAGTACGGAATGGATGGTCATGACGGTTGTTCCTGAATGATCACGGCGGCGCGGTATTGCGTTGCCTGGTGCATGTGAAGATTGCTGCCGCTGCGGACAAGACGCCTTTGTTGCATGGCGCACATGCAATTTCAGAATGGCTGAAAATGCATGTAGGGAAATCATGCCGGATGGTAAGGCAGCCTCCCGGATGCCGCATTCCGGCCGAAAGGCGGGCCAGGGGGCGCTTGCGTCAGGCAGCTGCCACGCCGTTGTTTGCACAAGTTGCGCTGGCAGATGTTCGCCTTTCGTGCTAATCGGGCGGAAAGACAACAGGAGCAGGGCGGCCAGATGCGCGTTTTGGGGATCGATCCGGGCCTTCGCAACCTCGGCTGGGGGGTGATCGAGGTGGACGGTTCGCGGCTGGCTCATGTGGCCAACGGAATCTGCCGCTCGGCCGGGGAGGGGCTGGCCGAACGGCTCGTCAGCCTGTTCGAGCAACTCTCGGAGGTGGTGCACCGCCACGTGCCAGACAGCGCGGCGGTGGAACAGACCTTCGTCAACAAGGATGGTGCGGCGACGCTGAAGCTGGGCCAGGCGCGCGGGGTGGCGCTGCTGGTGCCGGGGCGCGCCGGCCTCGAGGTATCGGAATACGCGCCCAACGCGGTGAAGAAGGCGGTGGTGGGCGTGGGCCATGCCGACAAGCGCCAGGTCGCGCATATGGTGCGGCTGCAGTTGCCGGGGGTGGAGATCTCCGGCGCCGACGCGGCCGATGCGCTGGCGGTGGCGATCTGCCATGCGCATCATGCGCGCACCGGCACCCGGGTGGCCGAGGCAATCGCGAGGGCGGGCGCATGATCGGGCGGATCGCCGGGCGGCTGAGCTATCGCGCCGGGGACCACGTGCTGGTCGACGTGGGCGGCGTGGGCTATGTGGTCCATGTCTCTGAGCGCACGCTGACCGCCCTTCCGGGGGTGGGCGAGGCGGTGGCGCTTTATACCGAACTTCTGGTGCGCGAGGACCTGCTGCAGCTTTTCGGTTTCACCTCGCTGGCCGAGAAGGAGTGGCACCGCCTGCTGATGAGCGTTCAGGGCATCGGCGCCAAGGCCTCGATGGCCATTCTCGGCACGCTCGGCACCGATGGGGTGAGCCGGGCGATCGCGCTGGGAGACTGGAACGCCATCAGGGCCGCCCCCGGCGTGGGGCCGAAGATCGCTCAGCGGGTGGTGAACGAGCTCAAGGACAAGGCCCCGGCGGTGATGGCCATGGGGCAGGGGGCGATGGCCGGCGAGGATGGCGCGCTGGTGGAACCGGCAAGCCCTGCCGCGCCTGGCACGGGGGCTTCCGCCGCGCCGGCCCCGCCGCCATCTCCGGCGGGGGGCAAGGCCCAGGCCGAGGCGCTCTCGGCGCTTCAGAACCTCGGCTACCAGCCCGCAGAGGCCGCCTCAGCGGTGGCCACGGCGGCGGGCGAGATGCCCGAGGCGGATACCGCGGCGCTGATCCGGGCCGCCCTGAAACTTCTGGCGCCGAAAGGGTAGGGCATGAGCGAACCGGATCCGACCCTGCGCCCCGAGCCGCGCCCCGAGGATGCCGACCGCGCCCTGCGCCCGCAGGTGCTGGACGAGTTCATCGGTCAGGCCGAGGCCCGCGCCAATCTGCGCGTTTTCGTCGAAAGCGCCCGGATGCGCGGCGAGGCCATGGATCACACGCTGTTTTACGGCCCCCCCGGCCTGGGCAAGACGACCCTGGCGCAGATCATTGCCCGCGAACTGGGGGTGAATTTCCGCATGACCTCCGGCCCGGTTCTGGCCCGCGCCGGCGATCTGGCGGCGATCCTGACCAATCTGGAACCGCGCGATGTGCTGTTCATCGACGAGATCCACCGTCTCAATCCGGTGGTGGAAGAGGTGCTCTACCCGGCGCTTGAGGATTTCGAGCTGGACCTGGTGATCGGCGAGGGCCCGGCGGCGCGTACCGTGCGCATCGAGCTGCAGCCCTTCACCCTGGTGGGCGCGACAACGCGGCTGGGCCTGCTCACCACCCCGCTGCGCGACCGGTTCGGCATTCCGGTGCGGCTGCAGTTCTACTCGGTGGATGAACTGGAAGAGATCGTCAGCCGCGGGGCGCGGCTTCTGGGGGTGGAAACCGCCCCCGACGGGGCGCGCGAGATCGCGCGGCGCGCCCGCGGCACCCCGCGGGTTGCCGGGCGGCTGCTGCGCCGGGTGGTGGATTTCGCGCTGGTGGAGGGCGACGGGCTGGTCACCCGCGAGGTGGCCGACCGCGCCCTCGACAGGCTGGGGGTCGATCACCTGGGCCTCGACAGCGCCGACCGCCGCTACCTGC
>JALSGY010000029.1 GCA_026982515.1 Paracoccaceae bacterium | reverse complement strand
GCGCACCAGAAGTTCTTCTCGGTGCGCAACCCGAAGACCGGCCGGATCGAGAAATTCATCACCGTGGCCGACCGCGAGACCGCCGATCACGGGGCCACCATTCTGGCCGGCAACCGCAAGGTGCTTTCGGCACGGCTCTCCGATGCCCGCTTCTTCTGGGAAAACGATCTGCGCACGGTGCGTGAATCGGGGCTGGAGGGCATGGCCGCGCCGCTGGCGCATGTCACCTTCCACAACCGGCTGGGCAGCCAGGCCGAGCGGATTGCCCGTATCGAGGAACTGGCCCGCGGGCTGGCCCCCTTCGTGGGCGCCGACCCGGATGTCGCGGCGCTGGCCGCGCGGGTGGCCAAGGCCGATCTGGCCTCCCAGATGGTCTACGAGTTTCCCGAGCTTCAGGGCACCATGGGCAAGTACTACGCCCGCGCCGCGGGGCTGGGCGACGGGGTGCCCGAGGCCTGCGAGGAGCATTACTCGCCGCTGGGCCCCTCCGACATGGTGCCTTCGGCGCCGGTTTCGGTGGCCGTGGCGCTGGCCGACAAGCTCGACATGCTCACCGGTTTCTGGGCCATCGGGGAAAAGCCCACCGGCTCCAAGGATCCCTTCGCGCTGCGCCGTGCCGCGCTTGGGGTGATCCGGATCCTGCTGGGCAACGGTATCCGGCTGCGGCTCGACCGGTTCATCGACAGCCAGTTGCTGAAGGCGGAGATCGCGCTGAGAAAGGGCGAGGCCGACGAGAGCGAACTGACGGCGCTCGAGCTGCTGCTGGAGGAGATCGCCCGGCACGGCGTGTTCGGCGCCGCGTATCGCGCGGTGCTCGACGCGCTGGAGAAGGGCGAGCATGAAGATTTCGTGCAACGGCCCGACAGTTCCGTTCTGCAGAGGCTTGCCAGGAAGCTGCCCGACACCAGCGACGAGCTGCTGGCCTTCTTCCACGACCGCCTCAAGGTGCATCTGCGCGAGCAGGGCATCCGCCATGACGTGATCGATGCCTGCATCGCCATGCCCGGCAACGATGATCTGGTTCTGCTGGCCCGCCGGGCCGCGGCGCTGGCCGATTTCCTCAAGACCGAGGACGGTGAGAACCTGCTGCAGGGCTTCAAGCGGGCCAACAACATCCTGACCCAGGCCGAAGAGCGCGACGGGGTGGAATATTCCTACGGGGCCGATCCGAAATATGCCGAAAGCCCGGAGGAAAAGGCGCTGTTCGCCGCCCTCGACCGGGCCGAGGCCGCCATCACCCCGGCCATGGAGCGGGAAGATTTTGCCGCCGCCATGGCGGCCATGGCCGCCCTGCGCGCCCCGATCGACGATTTTTTCGAGGCGGTTCAGGTAAATACCGAAAACAGTGTGGTCCGGCGCAACCGGTTGAACCTGCTCAGCCGCATTCGCCATATCTGCCTTTCCGTTGCAGACCTGTCGCGCATCGAGGGCTGATATTCGGCCTTTGCAATGTTTCGGTTGCACCGTGATGTGCGGGCGTTATTCTGCGGGGGCAATGCGGAGGCGCTGCAGTGCAGAAACACGTTGAGTTCAAAGGATTTACCCGTATCAGCCGGGTTGCCCCGATCACCGTGGAAACCCATGGCGGCCGGGCCAAGTGCCTGCAGCGGCTGATCCGGCTGGACCTTCCGGTGCCGCCCACGGTGGCGCTGTCCTTCGATACCGTTCATCGCATTGCCGCCGGCGAGCTGCCCGATGTCAAGGCCATGCTGGCCACTTTCGGCGAGGCGCCGCTGGTTTCCGTCCGGCCCAGCTCGGAAGATCCCGACTGGGGCGGCCCCGGCGCGATCCTCAACATCGGCATGAACGATGCCCGCCATGCGGAGCTGAGCAGGACCCTTGGTGAGGATGCCGCCAACGCCCTCTATCTTCGATTTGTGCAGGCCTTCGCGGTTCATGTGGCGCGTCTTGACCCGGAAATGTTCGAATTCAACCCGTCCGACAACGGCCATGCCCTGCAGATGGCGCTTGATGCCTATGAGGCGGAGACCGAGGAACGCTTCCCCCAGGACCCGGCCGAGCAGTTGATCGAGGTGCTGCGCTCGATGGCGCGGGCCTGGGAGGGCACATCCGCCCGGCTGTTGCGTCAGGCCAGGGGGGCGCCGGCCGATGCCGGGCTGGGCCTGGTGGTGCAGCAGATGGCGTTGGGCGTGGGGCCGGGCGAAAGCGGCGCGGGGGTGATCCAGTTCGTCGATTCCACCACCGGGTTGCCGCAGATCACCGGACGATACCTGGGCCAGAGCCAGGGCCGCGACGCGCTGCGCGCCACCGATGGCGCGATCTATCTCACGAAGGACAGGCGCGGCCCTTCGCTGGAGGAAAGATGCCCCGAGGTCTTTGCCAGGCTGAAGGAATACGGCCAGCTTTGCCGCAGCCGCCTGCGCGAGGAGATGCAGATCGAGTTCACGCTGGAAAACGGCCGGCTGCATGTGCTCGATGCCTTGCGTGTGCAGCGCAGCACCCGCGCGGCGGTGCGTATCGCGGTGGCGCTGGCCGAGGACGGGATCATCTCGCGCGAGGAGGCGGTGATGCGCATCGAGCCGCGCTCGCTGTCGGAGCTCTTGCACCCGCAGGTGGATCCGCGCGGCGAGCGTGACGTGATCATCCGCGGCGTGGCCGCCAGCCCAGGTGCCGCGGTGGGGCGGATCGTCTTTACCTCCGGTGCCGCCCAGGCCAGCGCGGCGCGTGGCGAGCCCTGCATTCTGGTTCGCCGCGAGACCGCGCCCGAGGACATCCGCGGCATGCACGCCGCCGTCGGCGTGCTCACCGAACGCGGCGGCATCACCAGCCATGCGGCGGTGATCGCGCGCGGCCTCGGCCTGCCCTGCGTTACCGGTGCCACCGGGCTGCGGATCGACCTGAAGGAAAAGACCCTGCGCACCCCCGACGGGCGGCTGTTGCGCAAGGGCGAGGTGATCACCATCGACGGCACGGCCGGCGAGGCCCTGGCCGGGGCCGCCCCGATGCTGGAGGCGGTGCTTGACGATGCCTTCCAGACGCTTCTGGGCTGGGCCGACGAGTTTCGCGACATCGGCGTGCGCGCCAATGCCGACACCCCCGCCGACGCCCAGGTGGCGCGCAATTTCGCCGCCCAGGGCATCGGGCTGTGCCGCACCGAGCACATGTTCTTCGAGGACGACCGGCTGACGGTGATGCGCGAGATGATCTTCGCCGACGATCCCGCCGACCGGGCCGCGGCGCTGGATCGGCTCCTGCCCATGCAGCGGGCCGATTTCACCGAACTGTTCAAGATCATGCATGGCCAGCCGGTGTGCATCCGCCTGTTCGATCCGCCGCTGCACGAATTTCTGCCCTCCGACCGCGAGGGCATGCGCGACCTCGCCGAGGCGCTCTCGCTGCCGTTGTCGGATGTCACCCGCCGCATCGAGGCGCTTTCCGAGTTCAACCCGATGCTGGGGATGCGCGGCGTGCGGCTGGGCATCACCATGCCCGAGATCTACGACATGCAGGCGCGGGCCATCTTCGAGGCCACCATCGAGGCCAGCCGCAAGGGCGCGCCGGTGGTGCCGGAGATCATGATCCCGCTGGTCTCGGCCCGGCGCGAGGTGGAACTGATCAAGTCGCGTATCGATGGCGTGGCGGCGGCGGTGCGCAACGAGCGCGGGGCGGATTTCGCCTATCGTCTGGGCGTGATGGTGGAAACCCCCCGCGCCGCCCTGCGCTCCGGCGATATTGCCCATCACGCGGCCTTCCTCTCGTTCGGCACCAATGACCTCACCCAGATGACCTACGGCCTGTCGCGCGACGACGCCGGCCGGTTCATGAGCGATTACGTCGCCCAGGGTGTCTTCCCGGAGGATCCGTTCCACATTCTCGATACCGAAGGGGTGGGGGAGCTTTTGCGGATCGGGGCCGAGCGCGGGCGCGCCACCGACCCTGAGATCACCCTGGCCATGTGCGGCGAACATGGCGGCAACCCCGAATCCATCGCGTTTTGCCGCGCCGTGGGGTTCGATTACGTTTCCTGTTCGCCGTTTCGCGTGCCGGTTGCGCGGCTGGCCGCGGCTCAATTGACACTGAAACAGAGCGTTTCCTGACTTCGGGACGCAACCCGTTGATTTTCGTAAATGTTCGCCATTCATTCCGAACGGCGATGGCGCGGCCTGCGCGCCACGCATGGCGGCATTTCCCCGCACGATCCCCCCAGAGACTGGACGAAAAGCCCCCTTTGGCCTATTTGGGCGTCGGTTCGCGGCCGGTTGAAACCCGGTCTGCCACCGGACTGGAGGGGGAAATGGCCCAGCTTCGGCTGATCGTTCTGGCCTGTGTTTCGGCACTTCTGGCGGGTGCCGGAGTGGCGCTTGCCGATGTGACCGTCAGCCAGTCCAACAATGCGCAGGCGGTGATCGGCCCGGAGATTTCGCAGCTTCTGGGGCTGGAGCGGGTGGCGCTCGGCACCGTCGGCCCCGAGCGGCTCAACCGTCTGCAGAGCAGGCCGCGCGGGCTGTTCTCGCGTGCCCCGCGCCAGCCCGAGCCGATCTTCACCCGCAGGTATATCGACAGCCTGCCGGCGGTGAAGGGCGGCAAGCAGTGGCGCTGCCTGACCGAGGCGTTGTATTTCGAGGCCCGCGGCGAAAGCGTGAAGGGCCAGTTCGCGGTGGCCGAGGTGATCCTCAACCGCGTCGACAGCGCTGCCTTCCCCGATACCGTCTGCGGGGTGGTCAAACAGGGCACCGGTGCGGGTCTCTGGCGCTGCCAGTTCACCTACAACTGCGACGGTCGCAGCGAGCGCATACGCAACCGCGCCGCATGGGAGCGCGTCGGCAAGGTGGCGGACATCATCCTCAGGGGCGGGGTGGCGCGCAACCTGACGAATGGCGCCACCTATTACCACACCACCTCCGTCCGCCCGCGATGGGCGCGATCCTTCGAACTCACGGCGGTGATCGGGGTGCACCTGTTTTACCGCAAGCCGGTGCGCTCGGCTGCCAACAACTGAAAAGGCCGTCGCTTTCCCTCCCTGATCCGGCGCGAAGGGCAATGGCGCAGCGCCGTCATATGTTGTAGGGCCACGCCATGAAACATCGCCGCACTGCCATCTCCGACATCACGCTGGCCTTCGAGCACCCCGAGGCCCGGGCCGCCGCCACCGTCGGCGCGCCGCCGCCGCCGGACCGAATCTCGCTGCGCGACCATGTGGTCGAGGTGGAAATCGGCGCCTTCCAGTCCGAGCGCGGCACCACCCAGCGGGTCTGTTTCAACGTGGTGGTGGAGGTGGCCCCCCCGGTGGCGCCGCTCGATGACGACGTGGACAGGATCCTCTCCTACGACACGATCACCGACGCCATTGCGCTGGAACTGAAGGCTGAACGGCTCAACCTTCTGGAAACCCTGGCCGAGCGCATCGCCAAGCGGATCCTGCTGGCACCCCAGGCGCTGCGGGTCTTCGTGCGGGTGGAAAAGCTCGATCGCGGTCCCGGCGCCCTGGGGGTGGAGATCGTGCGCTCGCGCGAGCAGGTGCAACCGCATGTGCAGGTGTCCGAGGCGGAAGAGGCGGCGCCGCATCCGCTGGTGATCTACCTGTCGAACGCCGCGGTGCATTCGCCCCGTCTGCGCGGCTGGATCGACGAGCTGGAGGCCGCGGGATGGCCTGCGATCTTCTGTGTCGGCCCGGCCGATCTGCCGGCCCCGGTGACGGCGGCGCCGGCGGCACAAAGGCGCATCGACCTGCTGGCGATCGAGCAGAACGCATGGGTGCTGGCCGGCCGCGACCGGCGCTGTGTGGTGGTGGGCTCGCGCACCGAGCTGGACTGGGCGGCGCGCCACTGTCGCTTTTCGGTCTGGGCCCCCTCCAAGATCGTGCTTGATTCGGTGGAAAGCCCCGGCGTGGAGGCCAAGGACGCCGCCGCCCTGGCGCTGTGGTTCGCCGGCGTGGTCTCGGCCGGAAGGGCGGTATTCATCGGCGAGGCCGCCCCCCAAGGCGCCAGCCTGCCGGTTGTTGCGCTTCCCGCCGACAGCCCCGGCATCGTGCAGGCCTTGCCAAGGCAGGGCTGATCGCCGATAGCGCTTGCATGCAAAGCTACTACCGACCTCTGCCGCAGATCGGCCCCGCCCGGCCCGTGGACGCCCTTCCCATTGCCGGGGGGTGGTGCTGGTTCACCCATGCCGAGCGGCTTTCGCGCGGCGCCCGGCCCCAGATCATCCCCGCGCACGAGCTGCCCTTGCAGGTTGCCGAGGCCATCTGTGCCGCGCGCCCGCCGCTGGCCGGGCTGGGCCTGGAGGCCCCCCGCCTGATGGGGATCGTCAACACCACCCCCGACAGCTTCTCTGACGGCGGGCGTTTCGTGCGGGCCGAGGCGGCGGTGGCCCATGGGCTGCAGATGGCCG
>JALSGY010000028.1 GCA_026982515.1 Paracoccaceae bacterium | reverse complement strand
GGACGGTCCGGGGCGGCGGTTACATGTTCACGGCGACGGTAAGGCAAGATGAAAAACCTGCTGCCTGACACGATCGCCGGACGCGCCATGGTGCTGCTGGTTGTCGGCCTTGCCGTCACCCATCTGCTGAGCAACCTCTTCTATGCCACCGACAAGGAGAAGGCACTGCTCAGCGCCGGCGGCGAGCATGCGGTGCAGTGGGCGGCGATGGTCGGTAATTTCGCCGAAACGATCCCCCCCGAACAGATCGTCGAGGCGGCCCGCAACGCCAGCCCCGACCACCGTTTCCTGACGGTGACCGAGTTCCCGGTGGTCGTCCGGGATACCGTCAGGGACTGGCGGGAGACCTCGCTTCACCGCGAACTGGCCAAGCATCTCTCGTCCGACCGCAGGACGGACTTCCGCATCGCCTATGCCTCCGCCTCGGCCGATTCCCCGGCGGCCCGGTACTGGCGGAAGATCATGGCCGAGGAAGGTCAGGATCCGTCTGAAGAGCTGATCCTGATCTCGCTGCGCCTGTCCGATGGCAACTGGCTGAACATGGCCACCCGGCTGGAACCCCCGCCGGTGTTCTTCTCGGCCCGGCTGGGCTGGTCGATGGCGGTGATGCTGATCGCGGTGGTGCTGATCTCGGCCGTGATCGTCGGCAAGCTGACCGAACCGCTGACCCAGCTGTCGCGCGCCGCCGAGAAGCTCGGCACCGACGTGCAGGCCCCGGCCATTCCCGAGACCGGTCCCGAAGAGGTCCGCCGGACGGCACGTGCCTTCAACGAGATGCAGAAACGCATACGCCGCTTCGTGAACGACCGTACCCAGATGCTGGGCGCCATCGCCCACGATCTGGGCACCCCGATCACCCGGCTGCGTCTGCGAGCGGAATTCGTGGAGGACGA
This sequence comes from Paracoccaceae bacterium, assembly GCA_026982515.1. Classification (GTDB taxonomy): domain Bacteria; phylum Pseudomonadota; class Alphaproteobacteria; order Rhodobacterales; family Rhodobacteraceae; genus S012-89. The sequence continues at coordinate 5,460 of JALSGY010000028.1, read as the reverse complement.
GGAGCTGCGCGAGAAGATGCTGCGCGATCTCGACGACATGGAGCAGATGGTCGCCTCGACACTGTCCTTCATCCGCGAGGACGCAGCCTCCGAACCCAAGGAGACGGTCGATCTGGGCTCGTTGCTGGCGCGGGTGTGCGATGACATCAAGGATACCGGCGCCGCCGTGGAACTGACCGAAATCCCGCGCTGGGTGCTGCTGGAATGCCGCCCCGTTGCCCTGCGCCGGGCGCTGGGCAACCTGATCGAGAACGCGGTGAAATACGGCGGCCGGGCCCGGGTCTCGCTGGAGATGGAGCCCGAGCGGGTTGTCATCTTCATCGATGACGAGGGGCCGGGCATTCCCGAAGAGCGCCAGGAAGACGTGTTTCAGCCCTTCCAGCGGCTCGAGGATTCGCGCAACCGCGAGACCGGCGGAACAGGCCTGGGTCTGGCGGTGGCGCGCACCATCGTGCGGGCCCATGGCGGAGATATCCGTCTGCGCAACCGCCCCGGCGGCGGCTTGCGGGTGGAAGTGGCCCTGCCGCGCCCGCCCGAACCGGACGGGAAGGGCCGTGCGTCGGCCCTCGACACTTCCGGTCCGGCACCGCCCGGACCGAATGCGCAGCGCGCCCCGTACGCTGGAAACGATTTCTTCGGGGCAGATCGAAACTCACCCATCCATGGCGGGAACGAGCCCCGCCTCGCATCAGGGAGGATTACGGAATGGAAAACGCTCTAGGCCTATCGGGGGGGCAGGCGACGCTGATCGCGATCACCGCCGGCTTCACCATCCTGGGCTTGGTCGGCCTGGCAGCCGCCATGTTCATGGAAAAGAGATGGAAGGTCAGCTACAGTTTCGAGTTCCTGTTCATCATCGGCATGCTGGTTCTGGTCTACTATGCCGACTGGAACTCCAAGACGACCTACAAGGCCTACCAGGCCGAGCTTAGGCAGTGGGAAGAGGTTGCGGGCACGCCCCTGGCCAAGGAAGACCGCAAGGGCGTCTTCGACCAGGTGATCAATGTCGCGGCCTTCCAGTGGGGCTTTGCCTTCATCAATGAAAACAACGAACTGAGCAGGAACGCGGCGATCGTCCAGCCGGGCGAGAAGGTCCTGTTCAGGGTCATGAGTAATGACGTAATCCACGGCTTCAACATCCCCGTTGCCAATATCGTGGCCGAGATCGATCCGGGAGATGTGCGCGAATTGTGGATCAGGGCCCCCGACAAGCCGGGCAAGTATCTGATCCAGTGCGTCAACTACTGCGGCGTCGGCCATGCCCAGATGAAGGCCTGGCTGGTGGTGCAGGGTGCCGACGAAGACAACGAAGAAACATCGCAGCTCGATACGGGAGAGGGGACCTCCAATGGCTGACAAGGAACTTGACCTGAAGAGAATGGGGAACCTGCCCCACTGGGACGTGGAGAACCTCATCGGCAAGATGACGCTGAAGTCGCTCCTGTTCTCCGACGACTACCGGCATATTGCCATCAAGGGCATCCTGACTTCGCTGGTGATGCTGGCGCTTGGCGGGATCATGGCGATCCTGTTCCGCACCGAGCTGGCCGTGCCGGATGTGCAGATCCTGGGGGCGCGGGTCTACATGACGCTGATGACCCTGCACGGGATGATCATGGTGTTCGGCTTCCTGATCCCGTTGGTCGTCTCGGTCTGCTACTTCTTGCTGCCGAAGGTTCTGGGCCATGAGCGCCTGATCTGGGCGAAGGCCGCACAGTGGAGCTACTGGCTGCTGATCCTGGCGGCGGTCCTGCTGGTGATCGGCCGGCCCGATTTCACCTGGACGGCCTATCCGCCGATGTCCCTGCGCACCGGCAATCCGCTGCTGTGGATGGGGTACCTGGCGATCTTCCTGGTGGCCGTGTCGGAATTCCTGGCAGGTGCCGTGCTGCTGCGCAACGCGCTGGAAGCGAAGGGCGGCTGGAGCAAGGCGCCGCTGATGGCCTGGGCCACGGGCACCGTCGGCCTGCTGTTCATGGTCTCGACCATCCCGCTGGCCTTCATCGGCCTGGGGCTGCTGACCGACTATCTGGAGATCACGGCCTATTTCGATCCGTCCCGCGGCGGAAGCGTGAAGTTCTTCCTCTACGTGTTCTGGTCCTATGGCCACCCGGCGGTCTATCTGCCCTTCGTGCCGGCGATCGCGGTGCTCTACACGCTGATGCCGCGGTTCCTCGGCCATCCGATGTGGAGCTACTGGTCGGGCGTGGCGGCGTTCATCCTGCTGATGCTGGGCGCGATCCCGATCGGCCCGCACCACTTCCAGCCGCTTTACACGGTATCGGGGTGGTATGAGCGGATGGTCCAGATCCTGACGCTGCTGGTGTTCATTCCCAGCGTGCTGCACGTGTTCAACTGGGTCGCGACCCTGTTCATGGAGCGCATCCCGACATCGGCGCGCCGGGCGGTGCCCTTCAAGTTCATGGTGGCATCGATCGGCTTCATCATCTACGGCGGGGCGACCGCGTTCATCAACGCGCAGATCTCGATCGACTCGGACTTCATCCACAACACCTACTGGATTCCGGCGCACTTCCACGCGATGTTCTTCGGCTTCGTGGGGCAGATGGCGATTGCGGGGGTCTACTACCTGTATCCCTACATCACCGGACGGATGTACAACCAGAAACTGGCCAACAGCCACTTCTGGCTGTGGCAGATCGGCCTGTTCACCAAGATCAGCGGCATGTTCCTGGCCGGGTATACCTACTTCCCGCGCTGGGTCTATGACTACCCGCCGCTGCCCGAATGGGCTTCGACCCAGTTCATGATCACCGTCGGCGCCTATCTGATCGGGCTCGGCTTCATTCTGTTCCTGTACAACTTTGCGGTCAGCGCCAGCAGGGGCAGGCAGGTCGAGGGTGATCCCTGGCCGGTCGAGGATGATGCCGCTGCCGTCGCAACGCCGGCCGAGTGAAGGAGACGCAGAAAATGATACGGATATTCGTAACGACAACCATCGTCGGCGTTGCCCTTCTGGTATATCTGGTCTTCAACTCCGGGCCTGAATACCAGGAGCCGCCCAAGGTCACGCTTCTGGAGCAGTTCGTCGAAGAGGGCGCACTGCCCGATCTCACCGAACTGGAGGAAAACGAAGAACTGGAGCACGGTATCTTCGAGGTTCCGCCCGAGGACGAGGCCGCTCTTGAAGCGGCGCTGAAGGCGGCCGGCGACATGCCCGGAATGGACATGAGCGGTGGCGGCGAAGGCATGGCCATGAACGGCGGCGAAGCCGGCGACGGGATGGCCATGGACGGCGGAGAGCAGATGGCAGCCGAAGGCGGCCTGATGATCATGGACGAGGGCGAATACGATCGAGAGATCAGGCTCGACATGACCGAGTGGAAGTTCTCGGAAATGAACATCCAGGTGAAGAAGGGCGAGCGGATCAAGTTCACCATCAAGAACACCGGCCAGATCCCGCATGAGTTCATGTTCATGACCATGCCCGCCATGTCGGCCATCACCTACCGGGCGACCCGCGCCGACTGGAGCCTGCTGGAGCACGAAGCGCTCTACGAGCAGTCTCTGGTCATGCCGGGAGCCGAATTCTCCCTGGTGATGGAAGTCCAGGAGGCCGGCGTGTGGATGTTCATGTGCATGCTGCCCTACCACATGCAGATGGGCATGATGGGCCAGATGGCCACCGAAGGCATGCAGATGGAAATGTAGCCTTGCAATGCGTGTGCGGCCGGGGCCTCGGGGCCCTGGCCGCGCCGACTTTCCCGAATTTCCCGTGCTCCGCGCGGCGTGACTCCCGAAAGGCGCTTTACATGACCGATACGACAGTTTCCGCAGGTGCTCGCACATCCCGGATGGGAGATTACTTCGCCCTGCTCAAGCCCCGCGTGATGTCGCTGGTGGTGTTCACCGCTGCGGCGGGGCTTTACGTGGCACCGGGCAGCATCCATCCCCTGGCCGCGATCGCCGCGATCGCGCTGATCGCCATCGGCGGCGGGGCCTCGGGCGCGCTCAACATGTGGTGGGATGCCGATATCGACGCGCGGATGCGCCGCACCGCCGCCCGCCCGGTGCCGACCGGGCGCATTACCCCGGCCGAGGCGCGCAATTTCGGCCTGGCGCTCTCGGCGCTTTCGGTGCTGCTGCTGGGGCTGGTGACCAATTTCGCCGCCGCGGCACTGCTGGCCTTCACCATCTTCTTCTACGCGGTGATCTACACCATGTGGCTGAAACGCGCGACGCCGTGGAACATCGTCATCGGCGGCGCGGCCGGGGCCTTTCCGCCGATGATCGGCTGGATGGCAGTCACCGGCGGGCTGACGCCGGCGCCGGTGCTGATGTTCCTCCTCATCTTCATGTGGACGCCGCCGCATTTCTGGTCGCTGGCGCTGTTCATGAAGGATGACTACTCGCGCGCCGAGGTGCCGATGCTGACCGTGACCCACGGCCGGCCGGAGACCCGCCGCCAGATCCTGATCTACACCCTGCTGCTGGTGCCCGTCTCGCTGGCACTGGCCTTCAGCTCTGTCGGCGGGCCGCTTTACCTGGCGCTGGCGCTATGGCTGAACGCGGCCTTCGTGCGCCGGGCCGCGGCCCTGCGCCGGCGTGACGAGACCGCGGCCGCGGCCGACAGGTTCGCGGCCGAAAAGCGCTTCTTCAGGCTGTCGCTGTTCTATCTCTTCGGCCTGTTCGTGGGGCTGATCGCCGAGGCGGTGCTGCGGCAGTTCGGGCTGGAGCTGCCCTTCTGGCCGGCGCTGTTCTGAGACCTCAGCCGCCGGGGCTGCGCCCACTGCGCTTGCGCAGCGCCGCCCACAACACCGGCAGCCCGGTGCCCAGCCCCAGCGCCAGCACGATCCACTTGCCTGCGCCCGACTCCGTGGCGACCGCCTGCACGCCGAGATGGGCCAGCAGGAAGCTGGCCGGGACGATCCCCGCCAGGGTGGCCAGCGCGAAGCGCCACGGCTTCAGCACGCTTAGCCCGGCGGCATAGCTGATCAGATCGAACGAGACGAAGGGCATCAGCCGCGAGACGAAGACCATCCACATCAGCACGTTCTGCGAGCCCAGCAACCCCGCATCGATCCTGTCGCCGAACCATCTGCGCAGGGTTTCGCGGCCCAGCACCCGGGCCAGGGCGAAGGCGATCAGCGCTCCGGTTTCGGCCCCGATCAGCACGTAGACGGTGCCCCAGACATGGCCGTAGGCCGCGCCTGCGGCAAGCGCGATCGGGGCGCTGGGAATCGGGCTCATGACCACCGCGACGGTCATCATCAGGACGATCAGCGCCGGCCCCCAGAAGCCGGCCCGGGCGACCATCTCCTGCAGGCGGTCGCGGTCGAACCCTTCGCTCAGGGCCGCAAACCAGGGCGGCTGAAACACGACCACCGCCGTGCCCGCAAGCACGACGGTGGCCAGAAGCGCGATGCGCCAGTTTCGGGCGATCCACATTCAGACGGCGGCGACGGCCTCGGCCAGCATCTCGCGCACCTCGCCCGCCAC
>JALSGY010000027.1 GCA_026982515.1 Paracoccaceae bacterium | reverse complement strand
TGCGCGACCATGGGCGTCCCTGAATATGAAGCGGTCAAGGCGCCCCGCCTTGGGCCAGCGGCTGGCGGGGCGCCCGAGCATTATTATATCCGTATATGTTCATGCGATGACACCCCTCCTCCATCCGTCGCTGACGGAAAAGACAGCGATCGGGCCCCTGTTCATATGTGGTATGTTTGCCGGAACCCCGTGGCTGCCTCACGGTCTGATCTCTTCGGGATGACGCCCCTCTCTGCCATGCCAGACGATCCGGATTTTTCATGCCGCGCCTGAAACGACTTGCCCTGCTGCTCCTTGGCGCCCTGGCCACCCTGCCACTGGCGGCCGAGGACATCGCCCTGCCGGAGATCGGGGCCAGCGGTGGCGCCCTGGTGAGCCCGACGCAGGAGCGCCACACGGGCGAGGCCGTGGTGCGCAACATCCGCCGGGCAGGCGGGATCCTCGACGATCCGCTGGTGACCGACTATCTCAACCATCTCGGCTACCGGCTGGTTTCCCACAGCGACAGCGCCCAGAAGGACTTCCGCTTCTTCATCGTCAACGACGGTGGCATCAACGCCTTCGCCCTGCCCGGGGGCTTCATCGGTGTGAACTACGGCCTGTTTCTGGCCAGCGAATCGGAAAACGAACTGGCCTCGGTGATGGCCCACGAAATCGCCCACGTGACCCAGCGCCACCATGCGCGGGCCTACGAACTGGCGCAAAGCGCCAGCAACATCCCGGTGATGGCGGCCATCATCGCGGCCATCATCCTCGGCTCCCAGGGCAGCGAACTGGGCCAGGCGGCCCTCACCTCCCTGGCCGCCGGCAACATCCAGCGCCAGCTCGACTTCACCCGGGCAAACGAAAAGGAGGCCGACTACATCGGCATTGCCCTGCTGGCCGACAGCGGCTTCAACCCGGCCAGCATGGCCGACTTCTTCCACAAGCTGGAGCGGGAAAGCCGCCTGTACGGCAGCTCGGCCCCCGAATTCCTGCGCACCCACCCGGTCACCGAAAACCGCATCGCCGACGCCCTGAACCGGGCGGCCCGGTATCCCCAGCGCGCCTGGCACAGCTCGCGCAACTACTACCTGATGCGCATGCGGCTGCAGGTGCTCACCAGCCGCGATCCGGAAGCGACCCGCCGCCAGTTGCAGCGCGACCTGAAAAACGGCCGCTACATCGACAAGGCCGCCACCCGCTACGGCCTGGCCCTGGCGCTGATGGCCACCCGCCGTTACGACGAGGCCCGCCGTATTCTCGACCAACTCCTGAACGACGACGACGGCCGCATCGCCTACCTGCTGGAACGGGCCCGTCTCGAATCCCTTGCCGGCAACCACGCGGAAGCCCTCCGGCGCTTCGCCGCCACGCTCGAGAACTATCCCGCCAACGGCCCGCTGACCTTCGCCTATGCCCAGGCGCTGCTCGAGGCGAAAAAGCCCGCCAGGGCCCGCGAGCTGATCCTGGCCTGGCAGAAACGGGGGGGCGACGAGAGCAGCATCCCGCACATCTATGAACTGCTGGCGGAGGCGGAATCCGAACTCGGGCATCAGGCCCTGAGCCACGTGGCGATGGGGGAATACTATTACCGGATCGGCCAGACCCATCAGGCCATCCGGCAACTGAACCTGGCTCTCGAGCGCAAGGAACAACTCGATTTCTACAACACGTCGCGGATCGAGGCCCGCATCGATGAACTGCGGCAGGAGCTGGCCCTGTTGACGACCATGCGGTAGAGGTGCCGCACGGACGGGTCGCCTGTCAGAGCACCAGGACAGATTCGAGGCGTTCGAGGTCGTTGATCACCTGCCAGTTTCCGCCACCGGATTCGACCCGTTCCTGCCAGGCGGCGAGGCGGTTGAGGTATTCGCGGGGGTCCACGTTGTCGGAGCGCAGCTTGGTGACGTTGAGGGCCACGACCTTGAAGCCGCCCAGTTGCAGGGGGATATCACGCACGTAACCTTCCTTCAGGTCCTCTTTCAGATCCGAGAAGATCAGGATGGTCTTGTGGCCGGCGCGGGATTCGTTGAGCCATTCGATGGCCTGCAGCATGCCGCCGGTGATGTCGGTGTAGGCGCTGCCCTTGACCGACTTGACGAAGCGGTCGATGCGGTCGCGGAATTCGCGCTTCTGCTGGTTGGCGCGGCTGGGCCGATCGTCGAAGGTGACCTTGGCGATGATGTCCTTCTCGCTGAAGCTGCCGGTATCGACCCGGGCCACGGCGAAGGAGTCGCCGGGCTGCAGGGTGGCGAGGATGTAGTTGATCACCCGCTGGGCCTGTTTCAGTTCCCTGGTGTAGGTGCCCGAGGTGTCCATCAGCATGTAGACGCCGCGGGTGCGCGGGGTGTCGGCGCCGCAGGCGGCCAGCAGGGTGGCGGCCAGCAGCAGTGCCAGTAGATTGCGCAGGCGGCGGCTCATGAGGCCACCTCCTGGAAGTCCTGCGACTTCTCGGCGGGCGGGGCGGCGGCCCGCTTCTGCTGGATCAGGCGCTCGACCCACAGGGGCGCGAAGATCACCAGGTCATAGAAGTTGTTGAAGGCGATGCCGGCATAGCGGGCGCCGTTGCCGAACACCCGCAGCAGCCAGGCCAGGCTGCGCAGCAGGCCCACGCCGACGAGCCCGAACACGGTGCGCAGGGAATGCACGAAGGTCTCCAGCGGGATGGCCACGAACATCAGGGCGAAGGGCAGGACGAAGCCCATGCCCATCTGCGCCGCGGTGGTGATCCACAGATAGGCGCTCTGGGTAAGAAGGGCCGTCTCGTCGCCCCGCAGCAGGGCACGGGTGGCGGCATCCTCTTCCATCAGCAGTTCGCGCATGAAGGCCAGGCCGGCCTCGACGGTGGCCAGGAACAGCAGGATGAAGAAGAAGGTCCAGGCCATGCGCACCCGGGTCTTGTCGTTGAGGGCGCCGATCACCGGGAACAGGCGGGTGATACGCAGTGCCTCCATGAGGAACAGCCCCATGGTCAGCTCCACGAGAATGATCACCAGGGCCGCCACGTTGTTGAGCTGGAAGCCCAGGATCATGCTGGTGCCGCCGACCATCTCGGACAGGGGGCGGGCGATGAGGTGGAAGTTGATCAGCGCCCCGCCCACGGCGATGGCCAGCACGAAGGCGGAGATGAAGAACCGGGTCAGCGACGAGGAGGAGAGCATGCGCACGGCCGGATCGGTCTGCTGGATGATGGCCTCGTAGTTCTCCATGTGCCGGTCGATGGCCGCGGAGCGCTGCAGCAGGCTGGTGACGTTCTTGTCCACCTGGCCGAGGAGCTGCTGGAGCTTGCGCCAGTGGGGCATCATGCGGTTGAGGATGCGATGCCGCTCGTGGCTCTCCTTGCGGTATTCCTCGATGGCCTTGATGCTGGCCTTGTTGAGGGACTGATGGATGTCTTCCAGCACCCGGCCGACCATGGGATCGCCCTTGGCGGCGGGGATCTTGGCCACCGCCTCCACGGCCTTGACCCAGCCGGGCGGGGCCGGGGGAACTTCGATGCTGGCGTTGTAGTCTTCGTCGATCTTGAGGATCTCTTCGCTCAGATGACGGTGCAGGGCCGGATACTCGGCCAGATCCCGGCGCACGGTGGCGTCGATGCGCTCGAATTCCCGCTCGATCTGCCGCTCGGTGGCTTCCCGCCCCTGTTCGAGCAGCACCTCGCGGTTGCGCTGTTGCAGGCGTTGCTCGGCGCCGGTGACGGCGCGGGCGCTGAGACGCATGGCGTTGTGCACCACGCGGGCGAGGGCGCTGATGGTGCGGTGGGCATGGCTGCGCGCCAGGTACAGGACGATGGTGATGCCGATGAACCAGATGAGCCCGGACAGCAGGGGGCTGGGGGTGATCATGTAGATGTTCGAGACGGACATCGTGCTCTCCTCATGGTGGGTACCGCCGACCGGTGTGCCCCGGTCTGGGGAACGTTCATCATAGCGCCCGGGGGGCGTGACAAACCGTGGCGCGGATCACACTATGTTATGGGTCCGGTACGGTTGACTGGATGAAGATGTACCGGCATGTCGGCTGCGGTGCTGTTCACGAGGTGATTCGTCGCCGGTCCGGTGCGCTGCGGCGCGAGCGCATCCTATGGTTCTTTTGCCTTTGTCACTTCCCAGTATAGTCGCTGAGGAAGCCGCGCAGGCGGTTGTGGGCCTGGCTCAGGAGCTGGCAGATCCGGGATTCGCTGACGCCGAGGATTTCGCCGATCTCGCGCAGGTTGAATTCCTCGTCGTAGTAGAGACTGACCACCAGTTTCTCCCGTTCGGGCAGGGCTTCGATGGCTTCGATGAGGTTGTCGCGGAACTGTTCTTCCTGCAGCCCCTCGCAGGGGCCGGCGGCATGGGAGCGCCCGTCCAGGCCCAGGCCGTCCTCGTCCACGCCCAGATCGACGAAGCTGTGGATGCGGCAGGCGTTGGATTCCTGCAGGAGCCGGTGGTATTCCTCGAGGCTGATGTTCATCTCGGCGGCGATTTCCGAGGCCCGGGCCTCGCGGCCGGTGCGGTCCTCGATGCGCTTGACCACGTCGTGCAGTTCGCGGGCCTTGCGGTGCACCGACTTGGGCGCCCAGTCGTTGCGCCGCAGCTCGTCGAGCATGGCGCCGCGGATGCGGATGGTGGCGTAGGTCTCGAAACTGGCGCCCTGGCTGGGGTCGTACTGCTGCCAGGCGTCGAGCAGGCCGATCATGCCCACCTGGATGAGGTCGTCCACCAGCACCGAGGCCGGCAGACGGGCCTTGAGGTGATAGGCGATGCGCTGCACCAGGGGCGCGTGCTGTTCGATGAGGTCGTCGGCTTCGTGCGTCTTCTGTACGGGATACATGCTCTGGCTCGTCCTGCAGGGCCCGCCAGCCGGCTGTGGCTGTCGGCGCGTGTCTCTCTGTGTCGACAGACCCGGGAAAAACTTGAGAACCCGGTCACCTTTTTCCGGGCCGCCGCCCGGGGAAGGGGCGCGGCCGTCCGTGGCGGATTCATTGCAGGATTCGTGCCGGAGGGCGGCAAGCCGGCCGGCGAGGGAGAAATCGTCTGAAAAGACAGGTGGTTATGAAGATCACTCGGCGCGCGCGAGGGCCAGCAGGCGGGCGGCGATGCGCGGCAGCGGCAATTCCTCGTCGGCCGCGCCAATTCTTGCCGCCTCGCCCGGCATGCCCCAAACCACCGAGGTGCGTTCGTCCTGGATGAGGGTGGGCGCGCCGTTCTCGCGCATCTCCAGCAGGCCGCGGGCGCCGTCGTCGCCCATGCCGGTGAGCAGCACGCCGATGGCGTTGGGGCCCACGTGCTGGGCCACCGCGCGGAACATCACGTCCACGCTCGGCTTGTGGCGGTTGACCGGCGGGCCGTCGTTGAGCCGGCACAGATAGCGGGCGCCGCTGCGCTCCACCAGCAGATGCCGATCGCCGGGCGCGATGTAGACGTGGCCGGGCAGGATCTGCTGGCCGTCGGCGGCCTCGCAGACGGTCATGGCCGAATGGCGATCCATGCGCGCCGCGAAGGGGGCGCTGAAGGCGGCCGGGATGTGCTGGCTGATCACGATGCCCGGCGCGTCGGCCGGCAGGGCCTCGAGGATCTCGCGGATCGCCTCGGTGCCGCCGGTGGAGGCGCCGATGGCGATGATCCGCTCGGTGGTGCGGAAGGTCCGCCGCCCGCCCCGGGCGATCACCGCATCGGCACTGAGCTTGGGATCCACGGCGGGCAGATCGTCCGGCGTGGCCTGCCGGCGGCGGGCCAGGCGGTCGGCCAGGGGCTGCACGTCCACCCGGGCGGCCATGGCCACCTTCTCGCGGATGGTGTCGGCGTATTCCTCGAGGCCCTGGGCCACGCCGATCTTCGGCTTGGAGACGAAGTCCACCGCGCCCAGCTCCAGGGCCTGCAGGGTGATCTCGGCCCCCTGCTCGGTGAGCGAGGAGATCATCACCACCGGCATGGGGCGCAGGCGCATGAGATTGCGCAGGAAGGTCACGCCGTCCATGCGCGGCATCTCCACGTCCAGGGTCAGCACGTCGGGATTGAGTTGCTTGATCTTCTCCCGGGCGTCGTAGGGATCCTTGGCGGTGCCGAGCACCTCGAAGCGGGGATCGGTGCCCAGGATTTCGCTCAGCACCTGGCGCACCAGGGCCGAGTCGTCGACGATCAGCACGCGGATCGGTTGCATGACTTCTCCTTCAGAACAGCTCCACGTCGCCGGTCACCGGCTGCTGCACCAGCGCCTCGCGGTAGTCCAGTTCGCGGCGGACGATGGTGTCGTTGTGCATGTGCCGCAGGCGCTTGACCCGGGCACGGCCGGTGGCCGGGAAATACATGACCTTGCGCGGATAGATGTCGCCCGTGTCCTCGGCCACCAGCGTCAGCCCTTCGGTGCGGATATATTCGTGCACGAAGTCGATGTTGCGCCGGCCGATATCG
>JALSGY010000026.1 GCA_026982515.1 Paracoccaceae bacterium | reverse complement strand
GCGGATGGCCGCCTGGGGTGACGTGGCCCGCCGTATCGCCCATGAGATCAAGAACCCCCTGACCCCGATCCAGCTTTCCGCCGAGCGGCTGAAGCGCAAGTTTACCCCGCTGGCCGGGGAAGAGGCCGCGGCGCTTGAGCAGTATACGGATGTAATTGTCAGGCAGACCAATGATTTGCGGCGTATTGTTGATGAGTTTTCGCGTTTCGCCCGCATGCCCGAGCCCGAACGCCGCCGCCACGACCTGGCCAAGCTGGTGCGTGATGCGGTGGTGCTGCAGGAAAGCGGCCAGCCCGGGGTGCGCATCGTGTCGGAAATTCCTCAGCGCGAGGTGCTGGCCGAGGTGGATGCCACGATGATCGGCCAGGCCCTGACGAACCTCATCAAGAACGCCGGAGAAGCTATTGAGGAAAAACTCGAAAAGGGGCTTGATGACGGTCAGCCGCCGGAAATCAGGGTGAAGATGGCGGTGGAGGGTGACGAGGCGGTGATCACCATTGCCGACAACGGCATCGGCCTGCCCGAGGACCGCGCCCGCCTGTTCGAGCCCTACGTGACCACGCGCGCCGGGGGCACCGGGCTGGGCCTGCCGATCGTGCGCAAGATCATCGAGGAACACGGCGGCTCGTTGCAGCTGACCGATGCCGAGCCCTTCGCCGAGGGGGCGCGGCCGGGGGCCATGGCGGTGGTGCGCCTGCCGGTGGAGCGCGCCGGCGCGGCTGGGAAATCGACAAGGAATTTGGTGAAGTGAGAGGCCATCATGGGTGACATTCTGATTGTAGATGACGAACGCGACATCCGGGAACTGGTGTCGGACATTCTCAGGGACGAGGGCTATTCGACCCGGCTGGCGGCCAACTCCGATGAGTGCATGGCCGAGGTCGGCGCCGAACCGCCGGCGCTGATGATCCTCGACATCTGGCTGAAGGACAGCAAGATGGACGGGATCGACATTCTCAAGACGGTCAAGCGCGACTATCCCGAGATTCCGATCGTGATCATCTCGGGCCACGGCAACATCGAGATCGCGGTGGCGGCGATCAAGCAGGGGGCCTATGATTTCATCGAGAAGCCCTTCAACATCGACCAGCTGCTGGTGGTGATCCGCCGGGCCATGGAGGCCTCGCGCCTGCGCCGCGAAAACCTGGAGTTGCGCCGCAAGGACGTGACCTCGGCCGAGATGGTCGGCTCTTCGACGGCGTTCAAGGCGCTCAAGGCCCAGCTGGACAAGGTGACGAAATCCAACGGCCGGGTGATGCTCACCGGCCCGGCGGGCAGCGGCAAGGAGGTGGCGGCGCGCTACATCCATGCCAACTCCAACCGTGCCGAGGGGCCGTTCATCTGCGTCAACTCGGCCTCGATCGAACCCGAGCGCATGGAAGAGGTGCTGTTCGGGCGCGAGACCTCGGAGAGGGGCATCGAGGCTGGGCTGCTGGAGCAGGCCAACGGCGGCATCCTCTATTTCGACGAGGTGGCCGACATGCCCCTGGGCACCCAGTCCAAGATCCTGCGGGTGCTGGTGGACCAGCAGTTCCGGCGCTCCGGCGGGGGCGGGAACATCCGCGTGGACATCCGGGTGATCTCAAGCACGAACAAGGACCTGCAGGCTGAAATTCAGGCCGGACGCTTCCGCGAGGAGCTCTATCACCGGCTCAACGTGGTGCCGATCACCGTGCCCTCGCTGGAAGAGCGGCGCGAGGACATCCCCGAACTGGCCCGCCATTTCATCACCCATTTCAACAGGACCCAGGGGCTGCCGCTGCGCGAGTTGTCCGATGACGCGGTGGCGCTTTTGCAGACCATGCGCTGGCCCGGCAACGTGCGCCAGCTCAAGAACGTGATCGAGCGGGTGCTGATTCTGGGCGAGGGCGCCGGGCCGATCACCGCCGCCGAGCTGCCCGGCCTCGAGGAGCCGGCCGAGGAGGAGGGGCGGGTGATCATCTCGGGCTCCATCGCCACCCTGCCGCTGCGCGAGGCGCGCGAGATGTTCGAGCGCGAATATCTGCTCACCCAGATCAACCGGTTCGGCGGCAACATCAGCCGCACCGCCGCCTTCGTCGGCATGGAGCGCTCGGCCCTGCACCGCAAGCTCAAGTCGCTGGGGGTGGTCACCGCCAACAAGTCGGGCGCCCGTGTCGCCTATGTGGCCGAGGGGGCCGATTGACCGCCGCCGCGGCTTCTGCCATGCCAGGGCCCCGAGGCTGTGAGGGAAGGTTGCGATGAAGGTCATCATCTGCGGCGCGGGTCAGGTGGGCTGGCAGATCGCCCGCCACCTTTCCGGCGAGAAGAACGACGTGACGGTCGTCGACAACAACCCCGATCTGGTGCGCCGCGCCACCGAGACGCTGGACGTGCAGGGCATCGCCGGCTTTGCCAGCTACCCCGACATCCTCGATCGCGCCGGGGCGCGCGATGCCGACATGGTGATCGCCGCCACCCATTCCGACGAGGTCAACATGGTCACCTGTCAGGTGGCCCATTCGGTGTTCAACGTGCCGCGCAAGATCGCCCGGCTGCGCTCGCAATCCTATCTCACCGCCATCTATTCCGATCTCTACCGCCGCGAGCACATGCCCATCGACGTGGTGATCAGCCCCGAGCGCGAGGTGGCCCAGGCCGCGCTGCGGCGGCTGTCCGCGCCGGCGGCCTTCGACATCCAGGATTTCCTCGACCGCAAGGCGCAGCTGATCGGCCTGTCGCTGGACGAAAGCTGCCCGGTGGTCAACACTCCCCTGCGCCAGCTGACCGATCTGTTCTCCACCCTGCGCGCCATCGTGGTGGGGGTGCGCCGCAAGGGGCGGCTGTTCGCCCCCGAGCCGGGCGATCAGCTGTTTCCCGGCGATCAGGTCTATCTCTTCACCCATGCCGATGACGTGGACCGCACGCTGGAGATCTTCGGCAAGACGGTGAAGAAGCAGGAGCGGGTGGTGATCGTCGGCGGCGGCAACGTCGGGCTGGCGGTGGCCCGGGCGCTGGAGGGGCGCGCCATGCGCATCCGCGCCAAGGTGATCGAGAAGGACAGGCGGGTGGCCGAGGAGGCGGCGGACGCGCTGGAGCGCACCATCGTGCTCAACGGCGACGGGCTGAGCCGGGAGTTGCTCGAAGAGGCGGGGGTGATGCGCGCCGATGCCATTCTCGCGGTCACCGATGACGACAAGACGAACCTGCTTTCGGCGGTGCGCGCCAAGACCGCCGGCTGCGGCATGGCGATCTGTCTGGTCAACGACCCGACGCTGGTGTCGCTGATGGCGCCGCTGGGAATCGATGCCTACATCAACCCGCGCGCCACCACGGTTTCCTCGATCCTGCGCCACATCCGCCATGGCCGGGTGCGCGGCGTCTACTCGGTGGGCGATGCCGAGGCCGAGGTGATCGAGGCCGAGGTGCTTTCCACCTCGCCGATCGCCGGGCAGATGATCCGTGACATCGACTTCCCCGAAGGCGTGCTGGTGGGGGCGGTGATGAAGGGGGAGGAGGTGATCAAGCCCACCGGTTCCACCCGTATCGAGGAGGGCGACGTGATCGCCATCTTCGCCATGTCCGACGACGTGCCCGAGGTCGAACGCCTGTTGCAGGTGTCGATCGATTTCTTCTGATGCTGGCGCGCATCCTCGATCTGCCGTTCTTCGTGCTGCTGATGGGGATCGGGGCGGCCTCGATGTATGTCCCGGCCGCCCAGGCGGCGGTGACCGGGCAGTTCGAGGTGATGCGCGCCTTCTTCAACAGCGCCAACCTGCTTCTGGTGCTGACCTCGATGATCGCCCTGGCCACCGCCAACCGCGCGCCCGAAAACATGGCGCGCAACCATCTGCTGGCGCTTTTCGCCACCTTCGCGCTGCTGCCGGCGATGCTGGCGATCCCCTTCGTCATCTCGGTGCCCGATACCGGCTTCCTCGATGCCTATGTCGAGATGGTTTCCTCGATCACCACCACCGGCGCCACCCTCTATGCGCCCGAGCGCCTGCCCGATGCGGTGCACCTGTGGCGCGCCCAGGTGGGCTGGATGGGGGGGTTCTTCGTGTGGGTCACCGCGGTGGCGATTCTCGCGCCGATGAATCTGGGCGGCTTCGAGGTGGTGGCCCCGGAGGCCACCGGGCGCGGGGCGGTGCGGGCCACCGGCGAGATCTGGGCCACCGACGGCGCGCACCGGCTGCGCCGCTTCTCCCTGCGGCTGTTCCCGATCTATGCCGGGCTGACGGCGGTGCTGTGGGTGGCGCTGCTGATGGCCGGTGAGCGCCCGCTGGTGGCGGTGAGCCATGCCATGTCGGTGCTGGCCACCTCCGGCATCTCGCCGGTGGGCGGGCTGGAGGGCGGCGCCTCGGGCTTTGCCGGCGAGGCGGTGATCTTCCTGTTCCTGTTCTTCGCCGTTTCGCGCCAGACCTTCTCGGCCGAACGGCTGGGCGAGGGGCTGCGCCGGCTGCTCACCGATCCGGAGTTCCGCCTCGGCCTGCTGATCATCGGGCTGGTGCCGCTGGTGCTTTTCGCCCGCCACTGGCTGGGGGCGATGGAGGTGTCCGCCGGGCAGAATCTGGCCAGCGCCCTCAAGGCGCTGTGGGGGGGCGTGTTCACCGTGGCCTCCTTCCTCACCACCACCGGATTCGAGAGCGCCGCCTGGGATCAGGCCCGCGGCTGGTCGGGGCTGGAGACGCCGGGCACCATCCTGATCGGGCTGGCGCTGATCGGCGGCGGGGTGGCGACCACCGCCGGCGGGGTCAAGCTGTTGCGCGTCTATGCGCTCTACAAGCACGGGATGCGCGAGATGGAGCGCCTGGTGCAGCCCTCCTCGGTGGGCGGTGCGGGGCGCGGGGCGCGCCGCCTGCGCCGCCAGGGCGCCTACATGGCGTGGATGTTCTTCATGCTGTTCGCGCTGTCGCTCTCGGCGATCACCGCCGCCTTTTCCATGACCGGGCTGGACTTCGAGCAATCCACCGTGCTGGCCACGGCCGCCCTGTCCACCACCGGACCGCTGGCCGCGGTGGGGGGCGGGGCGCCGATTTCCTATGCGGCGCTGAGCGAGCCGGCCAAGGGCATCCTTGCCGCCGCGATGGTGCTGGGGCGGCTGGAGACCCTGGCCATCATCGCCCTGCTCAACCCCGATTTCTGGCGCCGCTGAGCCGATCCGCCCCGTCTGGGGCGTGCATTTTTGGGCTGGACCCGCGCCGAAAGCCGCTCCATACTCGGCCTTCGATATGAAACGGCCTGCCGTAGAGGGGCAGAACGCAACAAAACCGCGCAAGAAAAGGCAAATAAAATGGCTGCCGACAAACAGAATTTGCAGGATGCATTTCTCAATCACGTCCGCAAGACCAAGGTCCCGGTGACGATTTTCCTCATCAACGGGGTGAAGCTGCAGGGGGTGATCACCTGGTTCGACAATTTCTGCGTGCTGCTGCGCCGCGACGGTCAGTCGCAACTGGTCTACAAGCACGCGATCTCCACCGTCATGCCGTCGCAGCCGATCAGCCTCTACGACGGTGAAGAACAGTCGTGAGTGATCCCGGCGCGCCGTTGACGCGCGCCTGGGTCCTGCACCCCGAGATCGCCGGCAGGCCGCAGCGCCACGCGCCCGGCCCGGCCCTGGAAGAGGCGGTGGCGCTGGCGCGCGCCCTGCCGGGGCTTGAGGTGGCCGGGGCCGAGATCGTCCGCCTTCCCCGTGTGCGGCCGGGCTATCTGTTCGGGGCCGGCAAGGTGGAAGAGCTCAAGGCCCGCCTTGCCGCCGCGGGCGTCGAGCTGGTGCTGGTGGACGGCCCCGTCACCCCGGTGCAGCAGCGCAACCTGGAAAAGGCCTGGGGGGTGAAGCTTCTGGACCGCACCGGGCTGATCCTGGAAATCTTCGCCGACCGGGCCCGCACCCGCGAGGGGGTGCTGCAGGTGGAGCTGGCGGCGCTGAACTACCAGCGCACCCGGCTGGTGCGCGCCTGGACCCACCTGGAGCGCCAGCGCGGCGGCCTGGGCTTCGTGGGCGGGCCCGGCGAAACCCAGATCGAGGCCGACCGGCGCGCCATCGACGAGGCCATCACCCGCATCCGCCGCCAGCTCTCGAAGGTGGCGAAAACCCGCGCCCTGCACCGCGCGGCGCGCGCCCGGGTGCCCTTTCCGGTGGTGGCGCTGGTGGGCTATACCAATGCCGGCAAGTCGACCCTGTTCAACCGGCTCACCGGGGCCGGGGTCGAGGCCCGCGACATGCTGTTCGCCACCCTCGATCCGACGATGCGGGGCATCACCCTGCCAACGGGGAGGCGGATCATCCTCTCTGATACGGTCGGTTTCATCTCGGATCTGCCCACCCAGCTTGTGGCCGCCTTCCGGGCCACCCTCGAAGAGGTGCTGGATGCCGATCTGATCGTGCATGTGCGCGACATCTCGCACCCCGAAACTGAGGA
>JALSGY010000025.1 GCA_026982515.1 Paracoccaceae bacterium | reverse complement strand
GGCTGGCAGGTGGCGCCCGATCACATCTTCACCACCCACGGGCTGGTCAACGGCACCGCCCTGTGCGTCGATACCTTCACCGAGCCGGGCGACGGGGTGGTGCTGTTCACCCCCGTCTATCACGCCTTCGCCCGCGTCATCCGTGCCGCCGGGCGCCAGGTGGTAGAATGCGAGATGCCGATCGTGGACGGGCTCTACCGGCTCGACCCCGAGGCCTGGGATGCGCAGATGACAGGGGGCGAGAAGATGCTGGTCTTCTGCTCGCCCCACAACCCCGGCGGCCGGGTCTGGAGCCGCGAAGAGCTGCAGCAGGTGGCCGATTTCGCCCGCCGCCACGACCTGATCCTGGTCTCGGACGAAATCCATCACGATCTGGTCTTTCCCGGCCACCGCCACACGCCCATGGCCACTGTCGCGGACATATCCGACAGGCTGGTGATGATGACCGCCCCGTCAAAGACCTTCAACATCGCCGGCGCCCACACCGGCCAGGTGATCATCGCCGACGATGCCCTGCGCCGGCGCTTCAGCGCCCGCCTGGCGGCGCTGGGCCTGTCGGCCAACTCCTTCGGGCTCGAGATGACCACCGCCGCCTGTTCCCCCGAAGGGGCCGCCTGGGTGGACGAGCTGATCGCCTATCTCGACACCAACCGCCGGCTTTTCGACAAGGGCATCTCCGCCATCCCCGGCCTGCGCTCGATGCCGCTGCAGGCCACCTACCTGGCCTGGGTCGATTTCTCCGGCACCGGCATGGACATGGCCGAGGTGAAGCGCCGCGTCGAACAGGGCGCGCGCATCGCCGCCAACCACGGAGAAACCTTCGGCAAGGGCGGCGAAACCTTCCTGCGCTTCAACTTCGCCACCCCCCGGGCCCGGGTGGAAGAAGCCATGGAACGGCTGCAAGAGGCCTTCGGGGATCTGCAGTAGCGAAACGGCATTCCCACGGGGCCGGCCGGGGCATGCCTCCGCCGCCAGGTCGTGCCTTCAGTTCAGCAAGGCCACCGGCGCGTTTTCGTCGCGGACGAAATCCACGGGCGCCCTGTCCACTGCGGCAGTGTTGCGCTTGAACTCGTAGATCATCTCGCCGCCGGCCTCCTCGGAGGCGATGATGAGGCACTGGTACAGGTGCCGGGCGCCGTCGTAGATATCCACCAGCCCGCGCAGATGCGGTGCCTCCTCGACATCCAGCGCAAAGCCGGTTTCCCAGAACCGCAGCACGGTGAACACCTCGTCACCCACGCGGATTCTCAGGCGGCCTTTCTTGCGCAGATCGCGCTTGCGGGCCATCTCCAGCCCCTCGCGCACTTCCTTCGGCAGAAAATCTGTCATGAGATTCCCCTCGTTACCCTAGTTCAAGCATGCCCGAGTTGCGCGGCAAATCAATGATTCGAGGTGAATTTCCCGTAAAACCCCCGTCCGGCGCGCCGCGTCACCCAGATCTTGTTGCCGCCCTGGGGCGCAATACATGAGGCGAGGCCGGATCGTAGAGTGCCGAATCAGGAAACCTGTCCACCTCGCCCAGGGCCGGGCCCACCAGGATCAGCGCGGTGCGGGTAATCTTCTCCGCCCGCACCTTCTCGCGGATGTCCGACAGGGTGCCGCGGATCAGCTTCTGATCGGGCCAGCCCACCCGGCAGGCCACCACCACCGGGCAGTCGTCGCCGTAAAACGGCGCCAGCCGCCGGCGAATATCCAGAAGCGCCCTCACCCCCAGATGGATGACCAGCGTCGCGCCGGTCCGGGCGAAGTTTTCCAGCGTCTCGCCGGCCGGCATGCCGGTGGACTTCATCGAAACCCGGGTCAGCACCACCGATTGCGCCACCTCGGGTATGGTCAGCTCCTGCCCCAGCGCCGCCGCCGCCGCCGCCCAGGCCGGCACACCGGGGATGATCTCGTAATCGATGCCGTCGCGTTTCAGCAGCCGGATCTGCTCGGCGATCGCGCCGTAAAGCGACGGATCGCCCGAATGCACCCGCGCCACATCCTCGCCGCGGCCGCGGGCCGCCAGGATCTCGGCGTGGGTCTCGGCCAGCGTCATCGGCGCCGTGTCCATCACCCGTGCTCCTTCCGGCGCGCAGGCCACCACCTCGGGCGGCACCAGCGAACCCGCATATAGACAGACAGGACATTCCCCGATCACGCGCCGCGCCTTCAGCGTCAGCAATTCCGGGTCGCCAGGCCCGGCCCCGATGAAAAAGACTTTCACACCAACCTCCGCGCCGGGGAGGAAATGCAAACCCTCCCCTTCATCTTGCCCCGGATACTCCCGCCGGAGGCATCCACCCTATCCATCCGCACCACCATCCATCTTTTTCGCATAGCCCCGCGGCGTGTACATGCGCGCCCCATCCCCCAGTTCCACCAGCTTCGATTGCGAAGAGCCCACGATCACCACCGTCATCATGTCCACTTCGTCCACCTGCAGCCCATCCAGCCGCCGGTAGCGCAGGCGCTCGCCTTCCCGCCCCAATGATGAGGCCAGCAACACCGGCGTCTCGGGCGGGCGGTGCCGCAGCAAGATGTCGCGCGCCTCGGCCAGAAGCGTGCGCCGCCGCTTCGACACCGGGTTGTAAAGGGCGATCACGAAATCCCCCTGCGCCGCCGCCTGCAGACGTTTCACGATGTCCTCGCGCGGGGTCAGAAGATCGGAAAGCGAAATCGCGCAGAAATCATGCCCCAGCGGCGCCCCGGCCCGCGCCGCCGCCGCCTGAAGCGCCGAAATCCCCGGCGCACTGATCACCTCGACGCGCCGCGCCGCATCCGAGACACCGCCTGCCCCGGCCGGCCGGTCCAGCAGCTCGAATACCAGCGCCCCCATCGCATAGATCCCCGCATCGCCCGAGCACACCAGCGCCACGTTGCACCCCTTGCCCGCCTGTTCCAGCGCATGACGGCAACGCGCCTCTTCGCCCCCCAGCGGGAAATCCTTGCGCGGCTTGCCGGCGGCCAGCGGCCCCAGCAGGTCCAGATACAGCCCGTAGCCCACCAACTCATCCGCCTCGGCGATCAGCCGGCTGGCCTCGGGCGTGCGCCAGGCCGCCTGGCCCGGGCCGATCCCGACGATCGCCAGCCGCCCCCGCGCCCGCCCGCGCAATTCGGTGATCGGCGCCGGCGCCGTGGCCAGCGCGCAGGTGGCATTGGCGCTTTTCACCTTGGGCCAGCCCAGGATCGCCTCTTCCCCCGCCGCCGCCAGCGCCGCGGCTTCGGCCACCCCGTGGCAGCCCACCTCGGCAAAGACCACCTCGGACGGGTTTTCCAGCCGCCCGGTCTCGGCCTCCAGCTCCTGGGCCGTGAACAGCCGCAACGGCACCCCCAGCCGCGTCGCAAGCTCCAGAACCGCCGGCTCGTCAGCCTTGAGGTCCAGCGTTGCCACCGCCTTCAGCGCGCCCGGCGCGACCTCGGCCTCCGCCAGCAAGTCGCGCACCAGCTTTTCCAGTTCCTCGGGCGTGCAGCCCCGCGCACAGCCCACCCCCAGAACGAAGCGCTGCGGATGAAACAAAAGCGCGGTTTCGCCTTCCACCTGCCAGGGCTCGGTGGTGCAGATCAGATCCACCACCGGGCCTTTCGAAAGCGGCGAGGCCGTATCCAGCGGCGCCAGCCAGCCGGCCCTGGCCGCTTCGTCCCCGTCCACATGGGCCTCGCCCCCCGAAAGCAGGGCCATCATCGCCGCCTTGGCGTTTTGCGGATTGGCCAGCACCCAGCCCTCGGGCGGCTCGTCCAGCGCCACCCCCAGCGCCACGTCGCCCGCCGTGGTCACAGCCGCCTTGCCGCCGAGCACCCCGGCGATCTCGCGCGCCAGCCGGTTGGCCCCGCGATGCCCGCCCAGGAGCGGCACCACTACCGCGCCATCGTCGGATACCGAGAGCACCGGCGGCTCTGCCCGCTTGTCGGCCAGCAGCGGCGCCACGGCGCGGATCAGGATGCCGCTGGCGCAGACCCCGACAATCGGCACCCCGGCGGCAAAGAGGCGGCGGGCATGTTCCAGTGCATCGGGGAAGAAGGCATCGGCGCTCTCAACCCGCCCCTCGCGCCCGTGCAGCGCCGCGCCCAGCGCCTGCGCCACCTTTCGCGCCGTGCCTTCGCCCGCGCGCGACAGCGCCATCACCACCGGGTTCACAGCCACGGGTCATCTCCCTTGCGCAGCAGAATCAACGAAAAATACGGCGCCACGGCGGGGGCCTCGGACAACGGGCAGATCACCTCTCCGGCCCGGGTCGCTCGCTCCACGTAGATGGCCCGCCCCTCCAGCCCGAGATCGCGCAGCAGCGCGCGAACCTTTGGCAGATGCCGGCCCAGCTTCATGATCGCCACGCTGTCGCCCGCCTCGATCCGGCGGCGCAGTTCGGCCTCGGGCAGGGGGGCGGGCAGCACGACCATCTGCTCGTTGCGAGCAGCCAGCGGCACCCCGGCCCGCGCGGCGCATGCCGAGAGGGCGTTCACCCCCGGCACCACCTCCACCGGGAATCGCCCGGCGAGACGTGAAAACAGATACATGAAGGATCCGTAAAACAGCGGGTCGCCCTCGCACAGGAAAACCACGTCCCGGCCCGCCGCCAGCACCTCGCCGATCTCGGCCGCGCCCGCATCATAGGCCGCCTGCGCCGGGGCGCGTTCCGCCAACATCGGCACCTCGACGCGCAACTCCAGCGCCCCCGGCGAAATCAGCCCGGCGGCGATGGCGCGCGCCAGGCTCTCGGCCCCCGGTGCCGCCGGCCAGGCAACCACCTCAGCCGCCCCGATCAGCCGCGCCGCCTTCAGTGTGATCAGCTCCGGGTCGCCAGGCCCCAGCCCGACACCGAACAGCACCCCCGGTTTCATCTTGCCGGAAATACTCCCGCCGGAGGCGCGGGTTTTCCGGGAAGCCCCGCTCATCTCTTGACCAGGCTCCACTGGGTGACCGGCCGCAAGGGCTTCCAGCCGCGCATCCCGCCGATCTCTTCAGCCCGTGCGACCGAGAGCTTCACCAGCTCGCCCCCATGGACCGCCTGCAGCCCCGCGAGCATGGCCTCGCTTTCCAGCGTCACCGCATTGGCCACCAGACGCCCCAGAGGTTTCAGCGCCTCCCAGGCGGCAGCAAAGACTTCTTCCGACAACCCGCCGCCGATGAACACCGCATCCGGCGCAGGCAGTCCCGCAAGGGCCGCCGGGGCTTCGCCCTCCACCAGCTCCAGCTTCGGCGTGCCCAGTGCCAGTGCATTTGCCCCGGCCATGGCGCGCCGGTCGGGGCGCGGCTCGATCCCGATGGCCCGGGCATAGCGGGCCGCGCGCATCCACTCCACCGCGACAGAACCGCAGCCTGCACCCACATCCCACAAAAGCGCGCCGCGCATCGGCATCAGCTTGGCCACCGTCACTGCCCGCACCTCGCGCTTGGTCATGGTGCCGTCATGGGTGAACAGCTCGTCCGCAAGCCCCGGCACCCGCGGCAGGAGCGCCGCGTCGGGCGCGGCGATGCACTCCACCGCCAGGGTGTTGAAGGGCGGCACAACGTGTTCCCAGCTTTCCGCCACTCCCTCGAAGTGCTGCTCGTCCTCACCGCCCATGTTGGCCAGAACCGTCATCCGGCTCTGGCCGAAGCCGCGCTCCACCAGGAAGCGGGCAATCTGCGCCGGGGTCTCCTCGCCGGTGGTCAGGATCAGAAGCCGCTGATCGGGCTGGATGAAGGCGATCATCTGCTCCACCGGCCGCCCGTGCACGGTGAGCGTCTCCACATCGGCCATGCTCCAGCCCATGCGCGCCGCAGCCAGCTGAAAGGCCCCCACATGGGGGTGATAGACGATCTCGGCCGGGTCGATCCGCCGGCCGATCCGCGCCCCCACGGAAAACCACAGCGGATCGCCCGAGGCCAGTACCACCACCCGCCGCCCGCGCCGGGCACGCAACTCCTCGATCAGAGCATCGAAGGGCGAAGGCCAGCACAGGCGCTCGGCCCCGATTCCCTCGGCCAGTGCCTGGTGGCGCTCGCCGCCCACCAGCACCTCGGCGGCCTCCACCACCGCGCGGGTGGCCGGCGTCAGCCCCTCCAGCCCGTCCTCGCCGATGCCGACAATGTGCAGCCAGGGTTTCATGCGCGCGCCTCCGTCCTTCCCGCCGCCAGCGCGTTCACCGCCGCTGCCGCCATGGCCGAACCGCCGCGCCGACCCCGCAACGCCACGAATTCGCAGCCGCGCGGATCGCGCACCAGTTCCGCCTTGCTTTCGGCCGCGCCGACAAAACCCACCGGAAACCCCAGGATCAGCGCCGGCCTCGGCCAGCCGGCATCAAGCAGCTCCAGCAGGTGAAACAGTGCCGTGGGCGCGTTGCCGATCGCCACCACCGCACCTTCGAGCCTTTCGCGCCACAGTTCCACCGCCGCAGCCGAGCGGGTGTTGCCGATCCGCGCCGCAAGCGCGGGCACGCGCGGTTCGTTCAGC
>JALSGY010000024.1 GCA_026982515.1 Paracoccaceae bacterium | reverse complement strand
CTGACGAGAAGGAAAAGACACTCATGGCAGAACACGTACTGAATGCAGAGGGCCTCAACTGCCCCCTTCCCATCCTCAAGGCAAAGAAGATGCTCAAGACCGTCCCCGTGGGCGAAGTGCTCGAGATCCGCGCCACCGATCCCGGCGCCGTGGCCGACTTTGCTGCCTTCTGCAAGCAGACCGGCAATGAACTGATCAGCTCCACGAAGGAAGGCGACGTTTTCAAGTTCGAGATCAAGCGCACCTGAGCGAAGCCGATCGGGTGAAATGGCCTGCCCTTTCGGGCGGGCCTTTTTGTTCAGGGCCCCTTGCAGGCGGCCACGAAGGAAAGGAAACGCGGCACCCAGGGGTCGGGCCCGGTGCTGCGCAGGTGGCAGAAACCGGCTACGGTATTGCCCAGCACCACCGCATCATGGCGCCCGTCGATCCCCTGCCCCCGCTTCATGTCGCGGGCAAAGGCGGTGCCCTCCGGCAGGCCCTCGATGCTGGCATAGTGGAATTCATGCGCACGGACCGTCCCGTGCGGGCCCCAGGGGTGGCTGGCGCGCCCGGTGAAGGCCACATACCCCCTGCCCTGCGGACGCTCGTGCATCACCGCGCGCGCCGGGATGGCGCCCACCATTTCATGGGTCTCGCCGCGCCAGGAAAGGCTTTCGCACAGATACATCAGCCCCCCGCACTCGGCATAGCAGGGCAGGCCGGCGGCCAGTTTTGCGCGGATATCGGCGCGCAGGGCCGCGTTTCCGGCCAGCGCCTCCATGCGCATCTCGGGAAAGCCGCCACCGATGAAAAGTCCATCTATCTCAGGGAGTTGCATGTCATTCATCATGTCGATCGGCACCAGTTCGGCACCTGCCTTCTCGAATGCCTCGAGATCATCGGGATAGTAGAACCCGAAGGCCGTATCCCGGGCGATGCCGATGCGCAGGCCCTGCCCCATCTGCGGCACGGGCGCCGGACCACCGGAGGGTATGGCCAGATCGGGTGCCCCCTGCGCGATGCCCTGCAGGGTATCGAGCTCCACCGAACGGGCGACGATCTTTCCGAAATCCTCGATCATCCGCTCCATCCGGGTCATCTCGGCCGGGGTGGTCAGGCCCAGGTGACGCTCGCCGATGTCAAGCGCCCGGTCGCGCCACACGCTGCCCACCACGGCCAGGTCGGTATAGGTTTCGACCGCCTTGCGCAGCTTGCCCTCGTGGCGTGCCCCGCCGACCTTGTTGAGGATCACCCCGGCGATCTTCACCTTCGCGTCGAAGGCCGTGTAGCCCGTCAGCAGGGGGGCGATGCCGCGGGTCATGCCGACGGTATCGATAACCAGAATGACCGGCAGGTCCAGCAGCTTGGCCAGCTCGGCGTTGGAATCGCTGCCGTCTGGGTTCAGGCCGTCGAACAGCCCCTTGTTGGCCTCGACCATCGACAGATCCCGCGCCCGGGCGCGGGATGCGAAGAAGGGGATGATCTCCCTGCGCTCCATGGCGTTGAAGTCGAGGTTGTAGCACGGTGCCCCGGAAGCGGCGGAAAGCCACATGGGATCAATGTAGTCGGGGCCTTTCTTGAAGCTTCCGATATCGGTGCCGGCGGCGCGGAAGGCGGCGGCCAGTCCGGTGGAGATCACCGTCTTGCCCGACGACTTGTGCGCCGCGGCAATCATGAAACGGGGAAAGACGCCCATGCGCCTCAGGTCCTGACGGGCAGGAAATCCCGGTCGCGCGCCTGCCAGATGTCGCGGGCCATGGCCTCGGCCTCCTCGACCGAGCCCGCGCGGCCCATGGTGCGCAGTGTCACCGCCAAGGTGCCGATGACGGCGGCGCTGGCATAGGCATCATCGCTATCGCCGCGCCAGACGCGCAGCAGGTTGTCCACGTCCATCTCCAGATCGGGGGCCTGGTGCGGCTCGGGCAGCAGAGCGGGCCAGGTTTCCTGTTCGGGCTCGGCCTCGCCATGGGTCGTCCAGACCACCGTGGGCTTGTTGGGACGGCGCTCGATCTCGCCGCCTTCGCCGCGGAACACGGCCATGTGCGGCTGGCCCAGCAGCTGCGCCGCACCGGCATGGATATCCATGAAGCCGCGATGGAAGATGCCCTGCATCATCACCGGCGCGTTGAACGGGTTGAGCATGCGCGAGAAAGAGTGCACGGGCGAGCGCAGGCCGAAGACGGGGCGCAGCTCTATCAGGTGGCGCAGGGTGGGGCTGAGCACCTCCAGCGGCACATAGGTGAAATTGCGCGCCCGGATCTGATCGGCCGCCTCATGCAGGGAGCCGGCCACCGGAAAGCCCAGCCGCTCGATCACCTCGCGGGTATAGACACGGCCCGGCGTGTGCCCTTCGGTGCCATGCATGAACACCCGCGTTCCCTGCCCCACCAGGGCCAGCACCGAAAGGACGAACCACGGCAGCTGAACCCGCTTGCCGGCATAGGACGACCAGTCCAGATCCACCTCCGGGATCTCGGCCGGAAGATCGAAGGTCTCGCGCGTGCCGCGGGTGAACCCGGCAATTTCCTCGGGCGCTTCCTCCTTCAGGCGCAGCAGCATCAGGAAGGCGCCGATCTGCTCGGGCAGCGCCTCGCCGCGCAGGATCATCGCCATCGCCTCGCGCGCTTCCTCTTCCGTCAGGTGCCGCTGTTTCGTCTTGCCGCGGCCGAGGATGGCCACGAATCTGGAAAACGGGTGCGGTTCCTGAAGCATCTGTTTTCAGCCCCTGTCAGCTTTTCTGGCCAACGTTGGCATCAGAGAGATTGGTTGGCAGGATACGCAGCACCTTGGCCCCCACACCGGTGATCATCAGCGCCAGCGCCACGCCACCGAAGCCAAGCAGAAATTCCGTCAGCTTTGGCCGATAGTTGGCAATCTGCCCGTCGAAGAAGCTGGAAGAATATTCGTAACCGGGGAACATCTCCATCGGGTAGACCTGCCCGCCGACCACGATGACATAGACCTGGGCGAAGCCGCCGAGGATGACCAGGGCCGAGGCCACCAGCGGCGCCTTGGGATTCTTGCCGAAGGTGGGGTGGAAGATCATGGCGATCGGGATCAGCCCGCCGATCAGCACCTGCCCGACCCAGAACAGCATGGTGTAGATGCCGCCCTGAAGCAGGATGAAGCGCTCGAATCCGGTGTGTTCGGCGGCGTAGAGGTTTGTCAGGTGCTGGACGACGGTGAAATAGAGCACCGCGGCGGCGAAGATCGCCAGAAGCCGCCCCATGCGGCGCAGGAGCATCTCCCCGATCGGGCGCTCGCCCAGCCGGCACAGCGCGGCGAGCACCAGGATGAATACCGCCATTCCGAAACTGAAGGACATGGCGATGAACAGCGGCGCCATGATCGCCGCATCATACCCGGGGCGCGCCACCAGCCAGCCGAAGATCGAGCCGGTGCCGGTGGTCAGCGCCAGGCGCCACAGAAAGGCCAGCAGTCCGGCCGTCTTGATGTATCTGTCGGGGATCCCGCGCGCCATCTGCAGGTAGAGATAGCCCGCCACGATGGCCATGAAACCGGTATAGAGGAAGATGTTCCAGGCGAAGATCGACGAAAAATTGTACTTCGTCATCGCGATGATCAGCCGGTCGGGACGGCCCAGATCAAGCACCAGAACCGCCAGCCCCCCGGCCAGCAACGCGATCGCCAGCACCCCTGACAGCCGCGACATCGGCTTGTAGGGCGCCTTTCCGAAGACCGAGGCGATGGAGGCCACGTTCAGTGCCCCTGAGGCGGCCACGATCATGAAGATCGCGAAGACATGCGGCGTTCCCCAGACCACCTGATTGTTCATGCCGGTGCCGATGTGGCCCACCTCTTCCAGATAGATCACGGCGCCAAGGCCCGCAAGGATGACCAGCCCCAGCAGAACGGCCATCTCCCACACCCGGCGGGTGGCCTTGAGTTCCCTGTAGATCGTCCGTTCCATGATCAGTCCACCCTTCAGAGGTTGGTGTAGCGCACGCCCGGATTGAGATCGAGATCCGCGCGCAGGGCCAGCGAGGGATACTCGGCCAGGCGTCTGGAAATCTCGCTTTCCGGATCCTTGAGATCGCCGAAGATGATGGCCTTGTTGCCGGTGGCGGCACAGGCCTCGACACAGGCGGGTATGCGCCCGGTATCGACCCGGTGCACGCACAGGGTGCAGCTTTCCACCGTGCCCTTGCCGCGCGGCGCCCAGGATTTCTGGTTGACGATCGGCTCGTGGATGAAGGAGCGGGCCTTGTAGGGACAGGCCATCATGCAGTAGCGGCAGCCGATGCAGATGTGCTTGTCGACCAGCACGATGCCGTCAGCGCGCTTGAAGGAGGCCCCGGTGGGGCAGACATCGACGCAGGGCGGCTCTTCGCAGTGCTGGCACATCACCGGCAGCGAGGATTCGCGCCCCGTGGCCTTGTCCTTCAGGGTCACCTTGCGGATCCACTGGGCATCGGTTTCCGGCTTGCCGGTATCCTCCCAGCCGTTCTCTTGGGAACAGGCGGTGACGCAGGCGTTGCAATCGGGATCGCAGCGGCTGGCATCGATCAGCAGGCCCCAGCGCTTGCCCGCATCCGCAGCCCCCGCTTCGGCCTCGGAGCCGCCGAAGGCGGTCAGGGTCACCCCGGGGGCCAGGGTGATGACGGCCACCGCGGCGCCGGAGCGCAGGAAATCGCGCCGCTTCAGATCCGGCTTTTCGGACTCATCGTCGGGCAGGCGGAACGTCATTCCCCGATCCCTTCCGTTTGCGCCATCTCCGGGCTGGTCAGCCCGTCGAGATAGGCGAACAGTTCCTCCAGATCCGGCCCGTCACGCACCATGTCGGCCCGGTCCTCGCCGCCGGCGCGCTGAGCGGCCTCGTCCACGCCATCGGGTGTGGAACGGTGACAGACGAAGCAGTCCACCTTGATGCCGACAAAATCGTGGCACACCCGGCAGAAGTTGCGCGGATCATCCGCCGAAACCGGCGTGCCGTTTTCGTCCTTTGCCTGATGGCAGACGAAACACTCCTTCAGGCTGGCCTGGATCTCGCGTTCGCCCTCGCGAACGGTGAGATTCCTGTCGTGGCTCAGCAGCTCCATGTGCTTCTTGCGCCAGAACTCGTTGCCTTCCGGATGCGGCTCGCCGGTGGCGGGCGGCAGCTGCGGCAGCATCTTCGATATCGGCTCGCCATGGTCCTCGGCGGTCACCACACCGGCAGGACCAAGGGCCAGGGCAAATATCAGAAGCAGGCGAAACATGATTATTCTCCCAGCCCCATCTTGATGTAGCCCGTCGGACAGACATCGGCGCAGATATGACACCCGATGCACCGGGTATAGTCGGTATAGACGTAGCGGCCGACCGCGCGGTCCTTCTTCGGCACCCGGTGAACGGCGTCCTGCGGGCAGAAGATCACGCAGTTGTCGCATTCGAAGCACATGCCGCAGGACATGCAGCGCTCGCCCTCCTTGCGGGCCTGCTCTTCGCTGAAGGCGATGATGCGCTCTTCGAAGTTGCCCAGAACCTCGTCGCCCTCGATGTGGATTTCCTTGCGCTCCTCGCGGGGCACGTAGTTGAAGTGCCCCTTGAAGAGCTCGTCATGCGGGATGATCTGGGTGTCGGCCCGGTCTTCGAAATTGTGGACGGCGAAACCGGATTCGCTGGTGCCGCGCACCTGCTGGTGGTTGTAGGGCTCCGGATCGTGGTTGCGCCGGTGCAGCTCCTCGAGCAGGTTGAAGTGATGCACGTCCACCTTGGGCCGGCGCTCGATCTCGCCATCGTCGAGGAAATCGGTAATCGCCTCTGCCGCGATCCGGCCGTGGCCGATGGCGGTGGTCAGCAGGTGCGGCTTGAGGATGTCGCCGCCGGCGAAATGCTTCTCGCGCCCCTTCACCTGATAGCCCGGGGTGGTATCGATGAAGCCGCGCCCGTTGTCGAGATCGTCAAGCCCGGTGAAATCGCCGGTCTGGCCGATGGCGGCAATGATGATGTCGCACTCGATCTCGAACTCTGTGCCCTCGATCGGAACCGGCTTCATCCCCTCCATGCGGCATTCGCACATCTTCAGGGCGATGGCCTTGCCGTTTTCGTCCTTGATGACTTCCAGCGGCATCACCGATCCGAGGATCTCGATGCCCTCGCGCTTGGCGTCTTCGCGCTCGCGCTCGGCGGCGGTCATCTCTTCCACCGGGAACAGCGAGGTCAGCACCGCCTTCATCCCGTCGCGGGTGATCGAGGAGGCGACGTCGTGGCCGGTGAAGCTGATCGAGGTGCCGTCAGGATGTTCGGGCGGCACGGCATGGGTGATATGGCCGAGGCGGCGGGCCACCGAGGCCACGTCGATCGAGGTGTCCCCACCGCCGACAACCACCACCTTCTCGGCGGTGCCCAGCACGTAGCCCTGGTTGAAGGCGTCGAGAAACTCGATGCCGTTGATGCAGTTGTCGGTGCCTTCCCAGCCGGGGATCGGCAGATCGCGC
>JALSGY010000023.1 GCA_026982515.1 Paracoccaceae bacterium | reverse complement strand
GGTTGACGGCCGGGCCATAATGGGAGGTTTCATTGGAAGAGCCCATGGCGAACTCGTCCATGTTCAGCTTGCCCAGCATCACCGCGCCGGCGTCGAACAGCTTCCCGGTGACGGTGGATTCATACTCGGGCCGGAAACCGTCGAGGATGAAAGAGGCCGCCT
Source organism: Paracoccaceae bacterium (assembly GCA_026982515.1). Classification (GTDB taxonomy): domain Bacteria; phylum Pseudomonadota; class Alphaproteobacteria; order Rhodobacterales; family Rhodobacteraceae; genus S012-89. Next base: position 6,260 of record JALSGY010000023.1, on the reverse strand, counting down.
GGCTGGGCACGCCCTGCGTGCAGAACAGATCCTTGATGCCCAGGGGGATGCCGCACAGCGCCGGCGCCTCGCCTGCCCTGATCCGCTGATCCGCGGCCCGGGCCTGCTCAAGCGCCAGATCGGCTGTCCTGTGCACAACCGCATTCAGCGCCACGGCCTCATCGATGGCTTCCAGGCAGGCCTCGGTCAGTTCCACCGCCGTGATCTCGCCCGCACGCAGCGCGTCGCGGGCATCGGCGATCGTCATCTCGTTGAGCCTGCCCATCACTCGACCACCTTGGGAACCGCGAAGAAGCCCTCCCGGGCATCCGGCGCGTTGGAGAGGATCTTTTCCTGCATGTTGCCGTCGGTCACCACGTCCGCGCGGCGCTTCAGCCGCATCGGCGTGACCGAGACCATCGGTTCCACCCCTTCCACGTCAACCTCGTTGAGCTGCTCGATGAAGCCGAGTATCCGGTTGAACTCGCTGGCCAGGGCAGGAAGATCCTCTTCCTCGACCCGGATCCGGGCCAGCCTGGCGACATGGGCGGCGGTGTCCTTGTCGATCGACATGTGCTTCGCTCCGGTTATCTGCTCCGGCCCGTTTAGCGCGCCCCCCGCCCGCCCGCAAGCGCCCCTGCCCCGACAGTGACAGGACGCTGCCGTCTGCTATGGTGAAACGATGCAATCCATGGAGGCAGAAATGAAGATCACATGGCTTGGACATTCCGGCTTTCGCATCGAGACCGGCGGGCAGGTTCTGCTGCTCGACCCGTGGCTGACCGGCAATCCCATGTTTCCCGAAGACAGGTGGGGCGAGGCCGTGACCGGCGCCACCCACGTGCTGATCAGCCACGGCCACGGTGATCACGCCGCCGACGCACCGGCAATCGCGAAGGAAACCGGCGCGGTGGTGGTGGGGATCTACGACATGATGCAGTGGCTGGGCGACAAGCACGGGGTGGAGACCGTCGGCTTCAACAAGGGCGGCACGGTGGCACTGGGCGAGGTGAAGGTAACGATGGTGAACGCCAGCCATTCCTCTTCGGTGGACAGCCCCGACGGGCCGGTCTACGCGGGCCACGAATCGGGTTTCGTGATCGAATCGGAGGGACATTCGATCTATTTTTCCGGTGATACCGACGTGATGGCCGACATGGCCATCATCAACGATCTGCACGCCCCGGACATCGGCATTCTCTGTGCCGGCGGTCATTTCACCATGGACATGAAACGCGCCGCCTATGCGGCAAGCAAGTTCTTCGATTTCAAGACGGTAATCCCCTGCCACTACCGCACCTTCCCGATCCTCGAACAATCGGCCGAGACATTGAAGGAGGCCCTGCCGGGGGTGCAGGTCATCGAACCGGAGGTTCTGACGGCAATCGTGCCGTAATCGGGGCTCCGCCCCGAACCCCGGAGTATTTGGGCAAGATGAAGGTCTGCACCGCGTGGGCTTCACCTTGCCGAAAGCACTCTCGGGGGTGAATTTGCCCGCAGGGCAAAGAGGGGGCAGACGGCCCCCTTTCCCATCAGCCGCGCCGGCGGGCGAAGAATGCCTTGAGCAGCGCCTCGGCCTCATCGGCGGCAATGCCGTCGTAGACTTCGGGCTTGTGGTGGCTCTGCGGATGGTCGAGCACCCGTGGCCCGTGCGCCACCCCGCCCGACTTGGGATCCGCCGCGCCATAGTAGAGGCGAGCGATACGGGCCTGGCTGATGGCCGAGGCGCACATCGGGCAGGGCTCCAGCGTGACATAGATCGCATGTCCCGGCAGGCGCTCGGATCCTGCGGCGGCGCAGGCGGCACGCAGGGCGAGGAGCTCGGCATGCGCGGTAGGGTCGGCCAGCTCACGGGTGCGGTTGCCGGCAGCGGCAACGATCTCTCCCCCGGGCGAGACGACAACCGCCCCCACCGGCACCTCGCCGCGGGCGGCGGCGGCCCGGGCCTGGGACAGGGCGGCCTGCATGTGGCTGGTAAAACGCATGATGCCCTCATGGCGCGAACGGGCCGCCTTGCCAAGGTGCTTTTCCTTTCGCAAGCGGCGCGGTATGGCGAAGGCATGAACGACAAGACCCCAAAGGGCGCACGCATCGCCAAGGTTCTGGCGCGCGCCGGCGTGGCCAGCCGGCGCGAAGCGGAAAGGATGATAGAGGCCGGGCGGGTGGCGATCAACGGCCACACGATCGACAGCCCGGCGCTCAACGTCTCTGCCACGGACCGCATCACCGTGGATGGCATGCCGCTGGCCGAGCCCGAACCGCCGCGGCTGTGGCTCTACCACAAGCCCGCCGGGCTGGTGACGACCACCCGCGACGAAAAGGGCCGGCCGACGGTGTTCGACAACCTGCCCGAAGACATGCCCCGGGTGATGAGCATCGGCCGGCTCGATCTCAATTCGGAGGGGCTGCTTCTTCTCACCAACGACGGCGAGATCAAGCGCCGCCTGGAACTGCCCGCCACCGGCTGGCTGCGCAAGTACCGGGTGCGGGTAAAGGGCAGGCCCGATGATGCGATGATGGCACCGCTGCGCGAAGGGCTGGTGGTGGAGGGCGAGAAATTCCGCCCGATGAGCGTGAGCATCGACCGCCAGCAGGGCGCCAACGCCTGGCTGACGGTGGCACTGCGCGAGGGCCGCAACCGCGAGATCCGGCGCGCCATGGAGGCGGTGGGGCTTTCGGTGAACCGGCTGATCCGCATCTCCTATGGGCCCTTCCAGCTGCGCGAGCTGAAACCGGGCGAGGTGGAAGAAGTGAAGCAGCGCGTGGTGAAGGACCAGCTGGGGCTGAATGATGCGCCCCGACCAAAGGTGCTGCGCCCGCGCAGGAACTTACCCGCGCGCCGCCGGTAGGGGGAAAACTCCGCCGGGCCTTCCCTTGCGGGGCGGCCGTGTTTCGCCAAGCTGTTCATGGCGCGAAGGGGTGTGCAGACAGGGGCGCGAAGAGGCGCTAGGATCATGGCCACGGATAGGCGGAAATTGCCGCGACATTCATCGAATCGGCATTTGAAATGAAACGGCAGCGGAGGCGAAGGTGAGCGAGACGGGGCTGAGGAAACTGGCCTATGTTCTGCTGGTGGCGCTGCTGCTTTACGTGGCCGTCACGGGGGGCGGATGATGGCGGAACGTTTCGGCGGGCGCTACAGCCCGGCCAACCCCGAATCCGGCAAGCGCTCAGGCGCGGCGCAGGATCCCTGGCGCGGGCAGCGCCCTCTGCCGGCCGGAGCGCGGGCAAACTTCCTCTTTCTCGCGCCACTGCCGCTGGCGGTGCGCGCCTTCCTGCTGGAACCCGGCGCGCTGGCGTTGACGCTCGTGGCATTGGCAGCCCTGCTGCTGGCCGCCTGGCTGACCCGTGAGGGCATGAAGGCACAGGCCGAATTCGATGCCCGCCGCACCGCGCGACGCCCGGCGATCCCGCGCAAGCTGCTGGGCTCGGTGCTGACCGGGACGGGGATCTTCCTGGCGGCGTGGGCCGATAGCGGAACGCCAAATGCCGCGATCCTCGCCGCGCTCGGGCTCGGGCTTCATCTGTTTGCCTTCGGCCCGGACCCGCTACGCGACAAGGGGATGGAGGGCATCGACACCTTCCAGCAGGACCGGGTGGCACGTGCCGTGAGCGAGGCGGAAGGGCACCTCAGGGATATGCGCAAGGCCATAGCCCGGGCCGGCGACCGCGCGCTGGAGCGCCGGGTCGAACGTTTCGAGGCGACGGCGCGCGAAATGTTCCGCACCATCGAGGAGGACCCCCGCGATCTGGCTGCGGCGCGGCGCTATCTGGGCGTCTATCTGCTGGGGGCGCGCGATGCCACGATCCGCTTCGCCGATCTCTTCGCGCGCACCGGCGATACCCGGGCGCGGGCCGATTACGAGGCGCTGCTGGACGACCTGGAAGAGAATTTCTCCGCCCGGACGGAGGCGCTGCTGTCGAACGACCGTGCCGGGCTGGATGTGGAAATCGAAGTGCTGCGCGAGCGCCTCGAGCGCGAAGGCGTGCGGATGCGCGGATGAGCCAACGGGAGAGCAAGCAATGAGCGAAGACATGCGCCGCAAGGCCGCCGAAGCACTGGAGGACATCGAGAAGGTAACGGCCGTGGTCCTGCCCGAGCCCTCGAGCGATCTGGTGCCGCTGGAGGCCGCCGAGCCCCCGGTGGCCGAGGAAATCCGCAAGCGGATGGAGGAAATCGACCTGAGCGACACCGGCTCGATCATCCGCTTCGGCTCTGCCGCCCAGGCCGAGCTGCAGGAGATCAGCCAGGCGATGCTGGCCGACGTGCGCAACAAGGATGCAGGGCCGGCCGGCGACGCCCTGCGCGAGATCGTCACCACCATCCGCGGCTTCTCGGTGTCCGAGCTTGACGTGAGGCGCAAACGCTCGTGGTGGGAAAGGCTCACCGGCCGCGCCGCCCCCTTCGCCGATTTCATCGCCCGTTACGAAAGCGTGCAAAGCCAGATCGACAAGGTGACCGACAACCTGATGATGCACGAGCACCGGCTGCTCAAGGACATCAAGTCTCTCGACAAGCTCTATGAAAAGACGCTGAAGTTCTACGACGAGCTGGCGCTTTACATCGCCGCCGGCGAGGCGAAGCTGAAGGAGCTGGACGAGGAGATCATTCCCGCCAGGGAAAGGGAGGCCGCGGCAGCGCCACAGGACGAGGCGGTGCTGGTGGCCCAGGAGCTGCGCGACCTGCGCGCCGCCCGCGACGACCTGGAGCGCCGGGTGCACGACCTCAAGCTGACGCGCCAGGTGACCATGCAGTCGCTGCCCTCGATCCGGCTGGTGCAGGAAAACGACAAGTCGCTGGTCACGAGGATCAACTCGACCCTGGTCAACACCATCCCGCTGTGGGAAACCCAGCTGGCGCAGGCAGTGACCATCCAGCGCTCGTCCGAGGCGGCGGCGGCGGTCAAGGAGGCCTCGGACCTGACCAACGAGCTTCTGACCGCCAATGCCGAGAACCTGCGCCAGGCCAACCGTGCGGTGCGCGAGGAAATGGAACGCGGCGTGTTCGACATCGAGGCGGTGAAAAAGGCCAATGACGAGCTGATCGCCACCATCGAGGAAAGCCTCTCCATCGCCGACGAGGGCAAACGCAGGCGCGCCGCAGCCGAGGCGGAACTGAAAAGAATGGAATCCGAGCTGCACGACGCGCTGTCCGCAGCCAGGGCGCGCGGGGACGGCCGGGCCGACACTCCCGGCTCCTCGGTGCCGCAGGGCTGAGGCCGGGGTGCGCCGGGGCCTTCCTTCCGTGCGGCGCATGCTGCTGACGGCCGGGCTGGCCGGCCTGACGGCCTGTGCCCCCCTCGTGCCCCCGCCCGAAGGCCAGGCGCCCCCGACGCCGCAGGAGACCGGCCCTCAGCCCTCGCCGGAAAGCCGGGTCCTCGCCCGCTATTACGAGCGCGTGCAGGCCTCGCTGCTGGCCCAGGGGCTGCTGCGCACCGACGGCGGCGGCCCCGACGTGCCTTTCGACGCCCGCCGGCTGGCGGAAAACTTCATCCGCATCGCGCTCTATGACGAATACGCCAACCAGGGCGGCCGGCTGGTGGCGCGCGAAACCGCAAGCCGCGTCCATCGCTGGGAAAAACCGATCCGCATGCAGGTGGAATTCGGCGCCACCGTGCCCGAGCGGCAGCGCCGCAAGGACAGGCAGGACATCACCCGCTATGCTGCCAGGCTGTCGCGGCTGACGGGGGTGCCGATCCGGCAGGTGACCTCGGGGGGAAACTTCAACGTCTTCGTGGTCAACGAGGATGAGCGCCGCGCCCTCGGCCCTCGCCTGCGGGAGATCCTGCCCGGCATCGACGAGGCGGCGGTGCGCACCGTTACCGAGATGCCGCGCTCGACCTTCTGCCTGGTCTTCGCCTGGGAACCCGAAGAGCGCGGCATCTATTCCAACGCCGTGGCGGTGATCCGGGCCGAGCACCCCGATCTGATGCGGCTGAGCTGCATCCACGAAGAGCTGGCCCAGGGCATGGGCCTGTCCAACGACAGCCCCCGGGCCCGGCCCTCGATCTTCAACGATGACGAGGAGTTCGCCCTGCTGACCCGCCATGACGAGCTGCTGCTGCAAATCCTCTATGATCGCCGCCTGCGCCCGGGCATGACGGAAAGGGAGGCCCGGCCGATCGTCGAACGGATTGCCACCGAGCTTATGGGCGGGGAAAGCTGAACCTGAAGATGGAAGGAGACGCGTGATGGGTATTCTTGATTTCCTGACGGGCGAGTTCATCGACGTCATCCACTGGGTGGACGACACCCGCGACACCATGGTCTGGCGGTTGTCG